>NZ_JBSSBO010000011.1:0-76073 GCF_054058915.1 Thermostichus sp. MS-CIW-41 | reverse complement strand
TAGCATGGAGCAGATAGTGAAGACTTCTTTACTACTGATCAATCCATCCTCCTTCCGAAGTTGGTTTGCTAAGTGCTGCTATTGTACCCCTTGAGCCCTTAACAGGCTGTAATCTGTGTAGGCCAGCCCATACTGTGAATGATCCTAAGCAAAGTAAGCGTGATGCTTATCTAGCGGATAGAGGCTGGGTTGTAGTTCGGTTCTCAGAACGGCAAGTTTATGAAGAAAGTGAAAAGTGCATTAATCTCATCTTTTGCTTGGTTTCAGGTGTCTTGGGTGCATTAGATTCTAAACAGCCAGACTTATCATTTTCATTTCCAACGGACCACAAGAGATGGGGTGATCAAAGTGCTCTTAGTGAACCTAGATTTCTTCCTCCCTACTTTTAATTCCCAAGGTTGAGACTGGCCCTACCGGGATTGAATTGAGCTAACGCGCTGGTCCGAGACGCTGCTGCAAGATTTGTGCGGCCAGCAACACATCCAGGGGGGTGGTTAGCTTCAGATTGGATTCCTCCCCTTCGACGATGTAGACTGGCCAACCCAGCTTCTCGAATAGGGCTGCATCATCGGTTACCTGCCAACCCTGGGCCAGAGCCTCCCGATGGGCTTGCCATAGCATCGACAGGCGAAACCCCTGCGGCGTTTGCGCTGCCCACAGCCGGCTGCGTTCTGGGGTTGACTGAATTTGGATCCCTTTTGGGCCTGCCTCAGCGACTTTAATCGTGTCCTTGACAGGGATCCCCGCGATGAAACCATCCACCTGCTGCAAAGCAGCACTACAGCGATCGAACAACTTAGGGGTAGCTAGGCAGCGGGCCCCATCGTGGATCAACACCCGCTCTACTGTTCCCAGGTTATAGAGATACTCAACCCCCCTGTAAACCGACTCCTGCCGCGTCGCCCCCCCTTGTAAAAGCTGCACCGGCGTGGACAGATCCATTGCCGCCAGGATCTGCTCGATGGCCGGCCAATCGCCGGGTTGGGAGAGAATGCCAATCCACTCGATGGAGCTGGCTCGATCCGCAGCCTGCAACGTCCAAGCCAAAATTGGCTGACCCAAGAGCGGCAGCAACAGCTTGTTGACCGCAGCCCCCATTCGCTTGCCGCTGCCAGCCGCCGGGATCAGAAGGTGCATGGGATCCAAAAGCGCATTCAACCGGATCCCAGTGTACTGCTTGAGGTCAACAAGCCACAAAAGAGAGGGCCAGACCTGACCCCCTCTCTTGATTTTCAGTCCCGTGTCGCTCAGATCCGACAGCCTCCCGTCGAACCGAGCGCAACAGCTCAAGCTCCCTCCACCTCGGTGGCAGCAGTAACGAAGTCAGGGTAGGCTATGTTGCCGTGCTCGCCCACATCCAAACCGGCAATCTCTTCCTCGGCGCTGACGCGCAAGCCAACAGTTACCTTGAGGATTAAAAACAGGATTAGACAGGTGATGAAGGGCCAGAAGAAGAGAGCGAGAGCGCCTACCACCTGCACGCCGAACTGTGCCCAGGTAACCTCCGAATTGGCGTGGGCAAACCAAGGGATCCCTGCTGCCAACACCCCCCAGATACCACAGGTGCCATGCACGGAAACCGCGCCCACTGGGTCATCAATTTTCAGCGTCGTATCCAAAATCACCGCGGAGAGCACCACGAGGATTCCGGCCACCGAGCCAATGATCAAGGCCCCCAGCGGATGAACTGTATTGCAAGGGGCAGTGATGCCCACCAAGCCCGCCAGCACCCCGTTGGCGCCAAAGGTCATGTCTGGCTTGCCAAAATGCACCCAGCAGGTGATTGTCGCCCCAATGGCCCCCGCTGACGCGGCTAGCAACGTATTCATGGCAACCCAGCCAATGTCTGCATTCGCAGCAGTGGTCGAGCCAGCGTTGAACCCAATCCAGCCCAAGGCGAGGATAAACACCCCCAACATCCCCAGCGGCAGGTTGTGGCCAGGGATCGCCCTCGGTTCTCCATTAGGGCCGTACTTGCCAATGCGAGGGCCGAGCACAATGGCGCCTGCCAAGGCCGCAGCGCCGCCTACCAAATGCACCACCCCCGATCCAGCGAAATCAATGTAGCCCAGATTTTCCAGCCAGCCAACTGTGCCGCCGTTGTAGTCCCCAAACAGGCCGTTCCAAGCCCACCCCCCGGATATAGGGTAGATGATGGCGGAGATAAAGAGCGAGTAGATCAAGTAGGCCAAGAACTTGGTGCGCTCCGCCATGGCTCCGGAAACAATGGTGGCGGCAGTGGCGGCAAACACCAGCTGAAAGACAAAGAAGGTAAAAGGCCAATCCCCTGCTTCGTGGGCTTGCTGCCAGTTGAAAGCAAACCAACTGGTTCCGAAGAAGCCATCACTTTTGCCGAACATGAGGCCAAACCCAATGAACCAGAAGGCGCAACAGCCGATGCAGAAGTCCATCAAGTTCTTCATCATGATGTTGGCGGCGTTCTTGGCGCGGGTAAAGCCCGTCTCTACCATGGCGAACCCCGCCTGCATGAAGAACACCAAGGCTGCTGCCACGATCGTCCAAACAATGTCAGCGTGTTTCTGAACTGCCTCGGCCTCTTGAGCAAAGGCAGTTCCCTGGCCGAATAGAAAGACCAGCGCAGCCATTAGAGCAGCAGTCAGACTCCACCTGGCCGGTCGCCAGAGCCACTGGGGCACCTGGCTCTTGAGCTTTTGGATCATTGTTGTACTCATGCTTTTCGACTCACCTAAAGGGACAGTACTTCTCAAAAGACATTACCCGGAAAGTGGGGCAAGAACATCTCATCAGAGATACAGCAAAAGAGACATGCAGCAAACCCCCACAAGGCTCAGGACGGGTAGCCCAAACCTCAAAGATCCCTCCTTACAGGGCATCTTGGTTGAGTTCGCCAGTGCGGATGCGGATGGTTTTTTCGACGGGGCTGATGAAAATCTTGCCGTCCCCAATTTCGCCGGTGCGAGCCGCTGCAATCAGCTTCTCCACCACCGTATCCACCAGGTCATCTTCGACCACGATCTCCACTTTCAGCTTTTGTAGGAACTCTACCGTGTACTCGGATCCCCGGTAACGCTCGGTTTGTCCCTTTTGCCGGCCAAAACCCCGTACTTCACTTACGGTCATGCCGACAATCCCGGCATTGACCAAAGCAATTTTGACCTCATCCAACTTAAATGGCCGGATCACGGCCTCGATTTTTTTCATCTGCCTCCTGCACCCTGAACAGTTCCGCTAATTTCTAACACTACCAACACCTGTGAATTGTAAAAACGGATACATTTTTTATCTCCTACTGAAGATGCTTACCACTCTGGGTTGGCTCCCGTCAAGACTGGAAGGTCAAGCTTAAGCTACCCTAACGGGAGGAAGCCTCCGATGGGGTCTCACCAACATCCACGGGCGGCTGAGGGCTAAGAGAGGCCAAGCTGGCTGTAATGAGCGCTACCGCAAGCCACCACAGCATTTGTACCTGGGGACGATACCAGATGGTATCCACCAAGCCGTGGGCCATCATGCCGGTGCAAGCGGCCAAGCCTGCTGCCACCCATAGACCCTGGGGATCCCGCAAGTTGAGCAAAGTTTTCCAGCATCTCCAGCCGTGATCCCAGAGCACCAAGAGGAACCAGGCGAAAGTTAAAGATCCGATGAAGCCAGTCTCCACGGTGAGCTGCAGCGGCACTGAATAGGCTCCAAGGGCGCTGAAGTTGCCTCGTTGGTAGAGGGGATAGACGCGGTTAAAGGCAACATTACCGGGGCCGATCCCCAAGATGGGAAAGTCGCGGATCATCTCCAGCACCGCCGCCCAGACATTGAGGCGAAAGTTGTTGCTGGTATCCAACCGCCCCCAAAAAAGGCTCTGCACCCGCAGCCGCAGGGAGCGTACCGTCAGGATCCCGAGCAACAGAGCAGCCCCCCCTCCGCCCAACAGGGCCGGCAAGGCCCAACGCCGCCAGCGGGCTGGCAAATCGACAGAATGCCACTGTGCCAACAGCACGGCCATCAGGGTGAGCATGGCCAGCCCCCCAATCCAGGCGCCACGACTGTAGGTGAGCAACAGGCAAATCAGGTTCACCGCCGTCGTAAACCCGGCCAGGAGTTTCGCCCCCCAACTGGGCCAAATCCAAGTGGCGGCCAGCCCCAGAGGAATGACCGGGATCAAGTAGCCCCCATACAGATTTGGATTGCGCAGATAGCTGTACACCCGCGTCAGACCCGCCAAACCCGACTCCGGATCCACCCAGGTGGCCAGTTCCGCTGCCCCATATAAGTATTGCCGCAGGCCATGGATCCCCATCACCAAGCTGACCAAAAGCAGGGATCCAACGATCCCATCTCGGAATTGGGGTTTGCGCAGCAGACGATGCAACAACAGATAACCAGCCAGGTAGAGAGTCAACTTCAGCCAGCCATCCCGTGCTGCGTAGGCAACCGGAGAGAGAATCGTCGCCAAGGTGGCAATTCCCCAGAAAAGGACCAGGGGCAGATGCAGCGGCAGCCCAATCGGCATTTCCACCAAAGCGCACAGGCCCACCAGAGCGGCCATAGCCAGCAAAATCAGGCCCAGGATGCCGGTGGAGCTTTGCGCAGAGAAAATCCAGTAGAGCAGCACTAGCCCCAGGCCAATCCGGTCGGAAGTTTGAACCAATATGCTGCTCTTCCCCCAACTTTGCAGGGATCCCAACAGGCGGCCCAAAAGGCTCCCCTGCTGCCAAGCCTTGATGGGAAAGTCGCGCAGCAGAAAACCCTGCCACAGTTGCGTTGCTCGTTCCATAATCCTCTGGGGCGTGTTGGGCCCAAATCCCCACACCTCAAGTCATCCTACTGGTTTCACCAGCGGGACAAAGCTTTAGTCTATATCCCCAGAGGCAAAGAGACAACGAAGAAGAGCGCAACTTCTTATCGCGCCAGCCGGACAAAGTCCTCGTTAACAAAAATAAAGAATCGGCTAACTCACAAGACTCTACAAGACGAAAAGCATCGAAGAATTGTCAAAGAAGAATTGTCAAAGTTGAGCTTTCGGTCTTAAGAACAAATCGCTATAGAATGCAAAGAAAGAGTAACGAGAAAAACCACAAGAAAGATCTGTCCCAATTTTTAAGTAAGTGTTGGATCGCCGCAGTCAAAAATCCTCCTGAATTACCACAGATTAATTCTCGAAAGACTCTTCAGGCAACATAGGCTAAAGCTTGACCTTGGGATCCTCTTTTGCCCTGATTGCTGAGACTCGAAGAGATCTGATCGCCTAGGGAGGATAGACTTTTTGACTCAGATTGACCTTCCTTCGCTTTGGTTTTGTTTTGGGAATTGAGGTTGGAATAGTGAATCTGAACACGAGTGGGGCGGCCCAGCCCTAGGGCAGATCCCATGCAACGGGCTAAGATTTGCACCTTAAACTCAAACTCGCCAATGCCATCCATAATCTTTAACCCTGCAGTCTCTGCTCCTAATTCAACTGTAGGAGAAGGTCTACGAAACCTCTTCAGTGGGAATACAGAACTTTTTGAGTCAAGCTGGGCTCGGTATCTTCACTTGGACTGGCTCCCTCCACCAAGTTGAGCAGGGATCCCGGCCAAACCGCTTAGACAAGGGGAACTGACCTACGCAAAATGGAGGAAGTAGGGGAAAAGCATCTCGTAAATCACTCGGTCGAAGCGTGCCCGTTTACCTGTACTGGGGAGATGACACCTATCGCCTGATGCAGGCGGTACAGCAGTTGCGCGACCAAGTGCTGGATCCCCACTGGGCTGCTTTTAACTACGATCGCCTGCCGCCGGAATCCACGATTGCCGGGCTCAACCAAGCCATGACCCCGCCGCTGGGATCCAACGCCCGCTTGGTTTGGCTGGAAGAGACAACACTCACCCAACATTGCCCGGAAGATCTGTGGGAAGAAGTGGAGCGCACACTGGCCCAGTTGCCCCCCACCACCCATTTGCTCTTGACCACCAGCAGCAAACCGGATGGGCGCCTGAAATCCACCAAAATCCTCAAAAAAACGGCCATTGTCCGCGAGTTTTCGCAACTGGCCCCTTGGGATGAGGAGGGCATTCTCCAGCAGGTGCAGCGGGAAGCTGAACAACGGGATCTGGCCCTCAGCCCGGCAGCCGCCCAGAAATTGGCCGAGGCGGTGGGCAATGACTCCCGTCGCTTGGCGATGGAATTGGAAAAGCTGGCCCTGTTTACGGCAGGTCAACAGGATCCCATTTCTCCTGAACAAGTCGAGGCGTTAGTTCCCGCCAGCGCCTACAACAGCTTTCAATTGGCGGGATCCCTGCGCAAAGGGAATCTGGAACAAGCCCTACGCATCTTGACCCATCTGCTGGATCACAACGAGCCGGCCCTGAGGATTCTGGCGGTGTTGGTAGGCCAATTTCGCACCTGGCTATGGGTGCGGCTGCTGCTGGATCAGGGAGAACGGGATCCCAAAGTCATCGCCCAGAAAGCAGAAATCGGGAATCCCAACCGGGTTTACTTTCTGCAAAAAGAGGTGGGATCCCTGAAGACCACAGCTTTACTGAAAGCAATGCAGCAGCTTTTGCAATTGGAATACAACCTCAAGCAAGGACAGCCGGAACGAGATGCCTTTCAAGAAGCGCTGATCCAAATCGTGGCTATATTGGGTGAAGGCCGAGCTCAGAGCAAGTAGAGCAGAATAAACAGCACAACCCAAACCCCATCCACAAAGTGCCAGTAGATCTCAGCAGCTTCGACGCCAAAATGATGTTGAGCGCTGTAGTGGCCGGGTTTAAAGGAGCGCCAGAGCACCGCCAAAATGAACAGCAACCCTGCCAGCACGTGAAGACCATGAAACCCCGTTAAAACATAGAAGGTGCTGGCAAACAAATTGGTGGTGAGGCCAAACTCCAGGTTGCTGTACTCATAGAGTTGCCCTGCCAGGAAAACCGCCCCCATCAGGGCTGTGAGGGCAAACCACAGTCGCAGGCCCTTGACATCATTGGCCTTGATGGCCGACCCAGCTTTGTGAATGACGAAGCTGCTGGAGAGCAAAATCACCGTGTTGATCCCAGGCAAAAGCAATTCCCGCTCTGGGGTTCCCTCCGGCGGCCACACCGGGGCGGTGAGGCTATAGGCCAGGTAGGCCATGAACAGCCCTAGGAAAAGACAGCCTTCTGCCACCAAAAACATCAAGATGCCAAAGACGCGATGATCTGGGTGCTCAGCATGGGCAGTGTGGGCCCTTGAGTGGCCAACCATCAGCGTTTCAGAGGCAAGGGATCCTTGCATATTCCTTTCCACCTAAATTCCTGAATTCCTGAGACTTCTTGAGGCTGTACAAGCAGCCCAGCCAAGACTGGAATACCCAGTGAGCAGGGGATCAGCCGCCCACCGGGCATCCGGCCTGCTAAGAAGAAGTAGGCTCCGCTTCCGCCAGTGCCAGCTCCCGCACGCTCTGCAACTGAGCAGCAAAGTAGTCCAGCGTCTCTTTGCTGTGCAAGCCGTAGTCGTAGGGGCCAGTTAGCAGAATGGGATCCCCATAGAAGTTGTGGGCAGGCGGCGGCGAAGCAGTCGTCCACTCCAGGGTGAGAGCCTGCCAGGGGTTGTCTCCCGCCTTGGGCCCGGCCACCCAGGAGTAGATGGCGTTAACCAAAAAGGGCAGGGTGGAAATGGCCAGAACAAAGGCCCCCACCGAGCTGATCCAGTTGAGGTCGGCAAATTGGGGATCGTACTGGGCCACCCGGCGGGGCATCCCCATCAGGCCCAGCTTGTGCATCGGCAAGAAGCACATGTTAAAGCCGACAAAGGTCAACACAAAGTGCACCCGCCCCCAAAACTCGTTCAGCAGCCGCCCCGTCATCTTGGGGAACCAGTGGTAGATGCCGGCATAGATCCCGAACACGCTGCCCCCAAACAACACATAGTGCAGGTGGGCTACCACAAAGTAGGTGTCGTGAACGTGGATATCCAGAGGCACCGAGGCGAGGATAATCCCGCTCAAGCCGCCGATCACAAACATCGAGACAAAGCCCATGCCAAACAGCATGGCCGAGCGGAAGTGGATTTTGCCGCCCCACAAAGTGGCCAGCCAGCTAAACACCTTGATCCCAGTGGGAACGGCAATGGCCATGGTGGCGATCATGAAGAACACCCGCATCCAGTCAGGGGTGCCGCTGGTGAACATGTGGTGCGCCCAGACGATCAACCCCAAAAAGCAGATGGCCAAGCTGGAATAGGCAATGGCTTTGTAAGCAAAGATGGGCTTGCGGGCATGCACCGGCAAAATCTCGGAGATCATGCCAAAGACCGGCAAGATCATGATGTAAACCGCCGGGTGGGAGTAGAACCAGAACATGTGCTGGTACACCACCGGATCCCCGCCGCCGCTGGGGTTGAAAAAGGCCGTGCCTGCCAAGAGGTCAAAGCTAAGCAAAATCAATGCACCGGCCAAAACCGGTGTTGCAATGAGGGTAAGAATAGATGCTGCCAGCATGGCCCAGCAAAACAGCGGCATGTCTTCCATCTTCATGCCGGGCATGCGCATCTTCAGAATGGTGGTGATGAAGTTAACCGCCGCCAGGATGGAAGAGGTTCCTGCCAACAAAATGCTCAGGATCCAGAGTTCTTCCCCCACCTTGCCGCTGATCAAGCTGAGGGGGGGGTAGGAAGTCCAGCCGGCAGCCGGAGCCTCTATGAACAGGCTGGCCAAAAGCAGGATCCCTGTGGGCGGAACCAGCCAAAAGGCCACTGCATTCAGCTTGGGGAAGGCCATATCCCGCGCCCCAATCATCAGCGGTACTAGGTAGTTGCCAAAGCCCCCTGTCAGCGCCGGCACGATCCACAAGAAGATCATGATCGTGGCGTGCAGGGTAAAGGCGCCGTTGTACCGCTCAAAGCCGAGAAAGTCCGCCTCCGGGGTAGCCAGCTCTGCCCGTACTGCCGTCGCCAGCGCCCCTCCCACCAAGTAGAAGAAAAAGGTGGTCACCAAGTACTGGATCCCGATGACCTTGTGATCGGTGGAAAAAGTAAAGAAGCGCCACCAAGGCTCAGCAGGAAGTTCCAGTTCAACCTTCGGTGCAGCAACAAGTCTTGGGCTGTCTTGCAGCTGGGTCATTGCACAAAAGCTCCTATATCGCGTTGGCAGAATGTTGTTCCCACAAGCGCAGGCCAAAGGGGCGTCAGGGATCCCAGCTAGCCTGCGGAAGGAAGGGATCCAGAATGGGACTGGAGAGACTTCAAATCTGAGGGGGAGACGCCCAAACGCTGGTGGTGGACATGGGCAAAGGCAGACTCGGCCTCAGGGGAGCCTGGCCGAGGAGAGGGATGGACTGGCGAGAAATCTGAAACGAGGGCCAAGGTGCTGCCCTCGCCACGGGCGGCCAAAACTTGCTCCTGCTGCCAGCGCTCGAAGTCTTCCGGCGTATCCACAAACAATTGCCCTGCCATCACCCCATGATAGGGGCCGCACAGCTCTGCGCAGATGATGGGGTACTGCCCCAGTTGGGTAGGCACAAACTCCAGGTGGGTCTCTCGGCCCGGGATCACATCCTGCTTGAGGCGAAACTGCGGCACCCAGAAGGCATGGTTCACATCCAGAGCCGTCATATCCAAGCGCACCCGCTTGTTTAGAGGAAGGTGCAGCTCGCTGGCCACCAGGCCGGAATCCGGGTAGGTGAACAGCCAAGCGTACTGCATGCCCTGCACCTGAACGACCAGATCCGGCTGGCCCATTTCCTTCCCGGGTAGCACTACAGGGGTATAAGCGTAGCCGGGATCCCCCGCCTCAGCTTCGTGGGAAGACTCCATCGCCATGGCCGTGTGGATATGGCCGCCCACATCGGTGCCCCCGTAAACAGCCTGATAGACATCTATACTGGCCAAGCCCAACCAAAGAATGATCACCGCCGGCACCGCCGTCCACACGATCTCCAACAGCACATTGCCGTGATTGGGATCCCCGTCGCCTTTGTCGCCTCGCCGCTTGCGGTAGCGGACAATACAGTAGAGAAGCACTCCCTGTACCACCAAAAAGATCCCTGTGGCAATGGTCATGGTGCTGTTAAAGAGGCTGTCGAACAAGGGGGCTGATTCGGCAGCAGATTCGGGAAGCAGATGGTGGTTTTGCCCGTACCAAAGGCTTGCCAGGGTCAGGAGGATCCCCATACCCACCAAGATGATGTTGCTCAGCGCACTCACGACTGCTTTTCCCCAATACAAAGAGCGTCCATCCTAGCAGATAATCTGCTCACAGCGTCTGCAAACTACCTTGCTCAACTTAATCCGTCGTTTTTTACTGTTGCCGTTTTTTATTTTTGTTTGCATTGTTTACGGGGTTTACAAAGTTTTCCGATTGTAGAGTCTGCTTCGCTGCGCACGGCTTCTCCACTAGTATCAGATA
The DNA here is from genome assembly GCF_054058915.1 of Thermostichus sp. MS-CIW-41. Classification (NCBI taxonomy): domain Bacteria; kingdom Bacillati; phylum Cyanobacteriota; class Cyanophyceae; order Thermostichales; family Thermostichaceae; genus Thermostichus; species Thermostichus sp. MS-CIW-41. The sequence continues at coordinate 65,740 of NZ_JBSSBO010000011.1, read as the reverse complement.
GTAGTCTGCGGGAGAGAGAAACCCTGCAGGCTTATGGATCTCTTCAGGATCTTTCAGGGTGAGCAGTGACGAGGCGGAGCTTTGGTTCCGAGATTTTCGGCAGACCTGTGTAAGGGCGGTACCACATTGAAGGCTGACTCTGGTTGAGGGTCATCTCTCCAAGCTGAGATTTTTGCTGGCTGTAGACTGAGGTAGGGTGGGATAACCCCGCAATTGGGCTGGTTTGGACAGGTTTTCTCTCTTTAATCTCTGCTTCTGTTTAATCTCTGATCTCTGCTTCGCTTTCCCCAATGTCTTCTCCCCATTCACTGGCGACCTTGCTATCTGATCCAGGGGATCCCTTGCCGATCCAGACTCCATCAACGGTCTCGGAATTGGCCGGAATCTTAAAGGAGTGCCAAGGGCGGAAAGTGCTGCCGCTGGGGCATGGGAGCAAATGGAGCTGGGCCCACTCTGTGGAGCCGGTGGATTTGGTTCTCAGCACGCGCGGCTTACGCCGGCTCATCGACCATGCGGCTGCTGATCTCACCGTCACGGTGGAAGCTGGCATGACTTTGGCGGAACTGCAACACATCTTGGCCGAGCGGGGGCAATGGTGGCCGGTGGATCCCCTCTATCCGGAGCGGGCTACCCTGGGGGGCATTATCGCCACTGCCGATACGGGTTCTCTGCGCCGGCGTTACGGCGGGATCCGCGACTTGCTGCTGGGCATAGCCTGGGTGCGGGCGGATGGGGAAGTGGCCAAAGCGGGCGGGCGGGTTGTCAAGAATGTTGCCGGCTATGACCTGATGAAGCTGTTCACCGGATCCTTGGGCAGCCTAGGAATTTTGACCCAGGTGAGCCTGCGGCTTTACCCCTTGCCGGCAGCTCAGTCTGCTTTGCTGGCTACAGGATCCCTGCCGGAGCTGGAGGTTTTGTGTCGGCAGGTGCTGACCGGCCCCGTTAACCCTGTGGGGGTGGATCTCTGGCTGAGGGCAGAGGGATCCCAAGTTTGGCTCAGCTTTCATGGATCGGAGCGAGCAATCGCCCAACAGATGGCCCAAACGCGGCGGCTGGCCCCTGCAGGGCTGACTTTGCAGGAAGTGAATCCCGGCTCTCTGTCCCTGCCTCAACCCGGCTCAGGAGCAGTGCTGGCCAAGTTCGGGTGCCTGCCCAGTCAGAGCTTGGCAACACTGGAGCAGTTTCAAACCCTATTCCCTGGGGCTCAGGTGCAACTGCACCGAGGCTGTGGGCTAGGACGGGCTTGGCTGGTTCAGCCAGAAGTGGGATCCCTAATGCAACTGCAACGCTACCTCAAGTCTGCAGGCGGATTTCTCCTGCTTCTGGAGGCGCCGCCAGCTCTGAAGAGGGCTCTTGCCCATGACTTTGGCCCGGCTGCAAGTCTGATGCGCAAGCTGAAGCAGCACTTCGACCCCGCCGGCACCTTTAGCCCCAGCTTGATATAGGCACTGCCCCTGTCACCGCTCCTTCCCCGGGATCCCTCTGGCCAAACGTCTTGTTCCGGTGCATGATAGATCTATAAGAAATTGAAACATTTCTTAACATCATTTCTCAGTATCTCAGCGTCAAAGCTAAGAGAGGGATCAGCATGAGCATCGAGTGGCAACGGATACTCCGCGTTGGGGTGGGCTTTTGCCTTGGGCTGTTGATTGCGGTGGGTGGGGGATCCCTGACCTGGGCGCAACCTGCCCTGCCGGTGGTGCCGATGGAGCTGCCTCAGCCGCCCGTGCCGGTCTTGGACTTGGCGGATCAGTTGACCAGCAATCAGGAAGCTCAACTGGCCCAGCATCTGAACAAGTTAGAGCAAGACACCGGCTGGAAGCTGCGGGTGCTGACTCAGTTTGATCAAACTCCAGGCCGTCAGGTGAAAGAGTACTGGGGCTTGAATGAGCGCAGCGTTCTGATGGTGGCGGATCCCAGGGGGGGCAACTTGCTGGCGTTTAATGTGGGGGATGCTGTGCGCGAGATCTTGCCACGTACCTTTTGGATTGAGCTGCAATCTCGCTTTGGCAACCAATTCTATGTGCGGGAGCACGGCACCCAACGCGCCATCCTGGAGACCGTTGATGTCTTGGATCGCTGCTTTCATCAGGGGGGCTGCCGTGTGGTGCCCGGCCTGCCTCAAGAGCAGTGGATCCTAACGCTGGTGACCTCGATTTTGGGCGGGATTGTCTTCGGGTTTGCCGGCAAGCCCCGCCATGCGGAGGAGCTGTTTAACTGGCGTTGGGCCTTGCTCATTTCTCCCCTGTGGTTCATTCTGTTCGGGGCCTTCGGTATCGGCCCGGTGGTCACACGCACGCAGGATTGGATCCCGGTGTTGCGCAACGTCTTGGGGTTTCTGGCAGGGGCTTTGGTGATCTACCTGGCTCCCATTGCTCGCCCGGCAGTGGATCAGCAGTAGCTGACTCGTGAAGTCGGCTGGGCGTCCTTCCCTGCGAGCCCCAGTTCGCAGGGGACAAATGCTAGAATCGGTGAGCAGAAATTGCTGATGTAGCTCAGTTGGTAGAGCACTCGACTTGTAATCGAGCGGTCGTCAGTTCGAATCTGACCATCAGCTTCTGGTGCCATGGAACTTGGCTCTGCTGTCTCCTCTCGCTGAAGCCGAACTCAGCTTCTACACTGGTGGTTAGATTGGCATTAGCGGGATCCCTGGGTCTTGTTGACAGGAGGCCAAGGCCGATCCCTGCTCAGCTAGAAATCGCAGGAGCCCCGCACTGTACTCGTAGGGTCAGTGTCGGGAGGAATGCGGAAGTTATGATAGAACCATGACCCAAGTCCTGACCGTCTCCTGCAAGCTCAAGGTGTCCCCGTCGCAAGCCGCAAAGTTGGATGCGACAATGGATGCCTTTGTGCAGGCGTTGAACTGGGTCAACCAAAACACACCAGAAAAAGTAGTCAACGCAGTCAAACTCCAGTCCCTTTGCTATTACCAGATTCGCGCTCGGTTTGGCTTGTCCAGTAACTTGGCAAGGACTACGTCCCGCTTACGCGACCAGCAGGTGTGCAGACGGCTGGCCGGCGCCCGTAAAGTTGCCCGACAGAAAAACCGTCCGGTCAAAGCGTTCAAGAGAGGCTTTGCGACCTACGATGCCCGTATCTTTTCGTTCCGCGAGAAAGACTGGACGGTGTCGCTGACCACGGTGGAGGGGAGAGAACGCTTTGAACTAGCCATTGGCAACTACCAGCGTGGGATGCTGGCTGGTTCTAACCCCAAATCGGCCACCCTAGTCCAGCGGAAGGACGGCTCCTACTACATCCAGATTTGCGTAGAGAAAAACCCGCCCAAGCAACAAGATACCGACAGGGTAATCGGGGTGGACTTGGGCAGGACGGATATCGCCCATACGTCAGAGGGGGACAATTGGAATGGACAGCAGTTGAACCGAATCCGAGACCACTACTCCCGGTTGAGGGCGGTACTCCAACGCAAAGCCAGTAAGGGCACACGCAGTTCGCGGCGCAGATGCAGAGAACTGTTGCAACGGCTGTCTGGCAAGGAGAGACGCTTCCAGTCGCGTCAGCGTTGCGTAGCAAAAACGTGGGTCAATCATCGCATCTCCAAAGCTATTGTCTCTAGGGCAAAGGCGACAAACAGCGCTATTGCTCTGGAAGACTTGACAGGGATTCGGGAAAGGGTCAATCAACAGCCACGCAGCAAAGCCGAGCGGCGTAGGACCAACAGTTGGGCGTTTTATCAACTCCGTCAATTTTTGGAGTACAAGGCTCTGCGTGCGGGGGTTGCTCTGATTCTTGTTCCGCCTGCCTACACGTCGCAGACCTGCCACCGGTGTTTGCACATTCATCCCGACCCTGCGCAATCCTACCGCAGTGGGAAGCAGTTTAAGTGTGGACACTGTGGATGGGAAGGGGATGCGGATTTGAATGGTGCGAATGTGATTGCGCTTTTGGGGGCTGCTGTAAACCAGCCTAGAGGTTCGTGGTTGGCTTGCCAACTGCAGGGCTACCGAAAGCCCGCCCTGTACTGCGAAGCAGTCAGGGTCGGGTAGTTTACCCGATTGGGTTGTTCTCCTGATTCTCCTTGGATGTCTATGTCCGGTCTCCCAGCCGCTACGGTTCGTCGATTGCAAAAGCTGCCCCAGGTGCCCTCGGTGTGGGAAGGGGATCGCCACAAGCTCTCAGGATCGCCACCCATGGGATCCCAAACGGAGGGGGAGTGCATTCTTTGGGTAGATGGCGTTCAGGGCGTGGTACGGGCCATGGAAGTGGTGCCCGCCGATTCTGGCTTTGAGCCGATGGTGCGAACCTTGATTGTGGCCATGGAGCGGCCCCATGCTGCCTCACCTGCTCGCCCCCAGAAGATCATCGTGCGGGATCGAGAGGTGCAATTTTTCTTGCGCGGCATCCTGCACGAGCTGGACATCAAGGTGGAATGCCAGCCGGAATTGCCTCTGATCGACGAGATCCTGCAGAGCTTTGAAGAGGCCAACGAACGGATCCCTCCCCCTCTGCCGGAACACTATGTTGAGTTGCTGGCTGGCAAAGCCCTCACCCTCTGGCGAGATGCTCCCTGGGATTACCTGGAGGATCACCAAATCTTGGCCATCGACCTAGATCACTGGGACATCCAAACCCTTTATGTCTCGGTGATGGGGCGGTTGGGCATGGAGTATGGGGTACTTTTCTATCGCTCGCTGCCCTCCCTTAAACAGTTTCGCCAGGATGCGGGCCAGCCGGATACTCCCGAAGAGATGGAGGAAGCCTTCCTCAGGCAAGATTGTCTCTATCTCACATTCCAAGCTGGCAATCCTGAACTCAACGAACTGCTGGATCTGGACTTGGCAGAGTTGGATCCCGAGGAAATTGAGCCGAACTTCGGCACCATTCACCCCCTGGAAGGCTTGCGCGTGACTTTGCAGGAGGATGAGGCGGCGGCCTTATCGGTGGCCTTGGAAGCCTTGCATCGCTTCTTCAAGCAGTACCACCGCAAGCTGGAAGATGACTTTCGCTCCTATCAAGGCCGGTACCGCATTCCCAACCCCCAAGAGAAGGGAGCAACCCTTTCGGTGCAGGTGCGCACTCTGCCGGACGTGGCTGAAGAGCTGCTGGAGCTGGAAGGGGAGGAGGAAGAACCTGCCCAAACCCTGCTGCGGGATGATTTGGTGCCCGAGGGCGCGCAGATAGGTCTAGGGGTCTTGCCGTGGACAACGGTGGAAATGCTGCGTCGCACGGGGCAATGGCATCCTCTCCCCCAAAGCAAGCTGGTGAAAAATGGAGAAGGGCTGCCGGTGGTGATTGTGCGCACCTCTCGATCAAAAGCAAAGCAGCTCATCGAGAATTTGCGTGGGGAAGGTGGGCCGCAAGGCGTTTGTTTCAACACAGGGGTGGATCCCTTCGATGGCGATCGCTACGACTTGGAAATTGTGCAAACGGGCAATCGCGATCTGCACCTGTTTGGAGAGTTTCCCGAAGATGATCCCGTTCACTCCATGGCTCGCAAGCGCTGGGAGCGGCGTTGCCGGGATACGGGTGGCTATTGCGGCTTGGTGGTGGCGATGGGGGTGAATTCTACGCGCCCAGAGCTGCAAGTGCGCCACATTCTGGCCTTGTTTGAGATGCAGGCTTTGAACCCAACGGGACTGGGACTGGGGCCGATGGTGCGGATTAGCCGACAATTGCACTTGCCTTGACCGTCCAGATGGAGGCAGGTTAGGTGCTGCTGGTAACCTGAGCAACTTTCTCCCAGCCGGGATCCCTTCTTTCTATCTCTGGCAGGTTTACCGGGCGGTGATTCGGTTTTTCCAGGGATCCACGCTATCTTGGCTCTGGTTCTCTCCTGGGTGCTGACCGGCAAAATAGCTCGACAAAGCATCTCGACAAAGCATCTCGACAAAGCATACAGTGGCCCTATCATCTGGGGGCTCTGGTATTGACCCTCAGCTAGAAATCGCAGGAGCCCCGCACTGTACCCGTAGGGTCAGTGTCGGGAGGAATGCGAGGTTACAATAGAACTATGACCCAAGCCCTGACCGTATCCTGCAAGCTCAAGGTGTCCCAGTCGCAAGCCGCCAAATTGGACGCGACTTTGGAGGCTTTTGGCCAAGCCTTGAACTGGGTCAACCGAAACACACCCGAGAAAGTCGCCAACGCCGTTAAGCTCCAGTCTCTGTGCTACCGCGAAATCCGCGCCCGGTTCGACTTGTCCAGTAACTTGGCAAGGACTACGTCCCGCTTACGCGACCAGCAGGTCTGCAGACGGCTGGCCGGCGCCCGTAAAGTTGCCCAACAGAAAAACCGCCCCGTCAAAGCGTTCAAAGGGGGCTTCGCTACCTACGACGCTCGTATCTTTTCGTTCCGCGAGAAAGACTGGTCGGTGTCGCTGACCACAGTGGAGGGTCGGGAGCGCTTTGAGCTGGCGATTGGCCGCTACCAGAGAGAACGGCTGGCGGGCTCCAATCCCAAATCTGCCACTCTGGTCAAGCGTAAAGACGGCTCCTACTCCATTCAAATCTGTGTGGAAACGGAGCCATCCCCACCGCAACGCACGGGTAGAGTGCTGGGGGTGGACTTGGGGAGGACGGATATTGCCCATACGTCAGAGGGGGATAACTGGAATGGACAGCAGTTGAACCGAGTCCGAGACCACTACTCTCGATTGAGGGCGGCACTCCAACGCAAAGCCAGTAAGGGCACCCGCAGTTCGCGGCGCAGATGCAGAGAACTGTTGCAACGGCTGTCTGGCAAGGAGAGGCGCTTTCAGGCGTGGGTCAATCATCGCATCTCCAAAGCTATTGTCTCTAGGGCAAAAGCTACCAACAGCGCTATTGCTCTGGAAGACCTGACAGGGATCCGGGAAAGAGTCAATCAACAGCCGCGCAGCAAAGCCGAGCGGCGCAGGGCCAACAGTTGGGCGTTCTACCAACTACGTCAGTTTCTGGAATACAAGGCGAGGGTTGCAGGGGTTTCTCTGATTCTTGTGCCGCCTGCCTACACGTCGCAGACCTGTCACCGGTGCTTACACATCCACCCTGAGCAGGGCAAGTCCTACCGCAGTGGCAAGTCGTTCAAGTGTGGACACTGTGGATGGGAAGGGGATGCGGATTTGAATGGTGCGAATGTGATTGCGCTTTTGGGGGCTGTCGTAAACCAGCCTAGAGGTTCGGGCCTGTTTTGTTCTCTGGTAGGGCAGAGCAGGCTCAGGGCTACTGAAAGCCCGCTCCGTACCGCTTTAGCGGTCGGAGTCGGGTAGTTTACTTTGTGGCAAGTGCTTGGAGTTTAGGGCAAGGGATCCCAAGTATCCTGCCGCCGCAGGGTAGCTTGTCGCAGCCGAGCCAAGTTGGCCGATCCAGTGCAAAAGGCAACAATGCGCAGCTCCTCGATCACGGCGCGAAAGGTGTCCACCACTGCCTGCATCTGTCCTTGGGAGACGGCGTGTAAAGCGGGGGCGGCCATACCCACCACATCGGCTCCCAGACGGATAGCTTTGGCCGCGTCGATGCCATTGCGGATGCCGCCGCTGGCCACCAGGGGTAAGTCCGGCAGCAGGCGACGAATTTCCAGCAGGGACAAAGCCGTTGGGATCCCCCAGTCCCTGAAGCTGTGGGCAATGCGTTTTTTGAGAGCATCTGTTTGGCGATGGGCCTCCACCTCGCTCCAACTGGTGCCGCCCGCCCCCGCCACATCCAGGGCTGCCACGCCGCATTCGGCCAGCTGCTGGGCTACTTTGGCACTGAGGCCATTGCCCACTTCCTTCACCACCACCGGCACCGGTAACTGCGCCACCAACCGTTCGATGCGGCCATACAATCCACGCCAGTCGGGATCCCCTTGGGGCTGAACCGCCTCCTGGAGAGGATTGAGGTGCAGAATCAGCGCATCCGCCTCGATCATCTCCACCGCCCGTCGCGCCTGCTCCAACCCATAGCCGTAGTTGAGCTGAACGGCACCCAGGTTGGCCAGCAGCAGAATATTCGGGGCCACTTGGCGCACCTGGTAAGTCCGGGCTAGCTCTGGATGTTCCAAGGCTGCCCGCTGGGATCCCACCCCCATGGCAATACCCAACTGTTGGGCAGCGGCGGCCAGTTGTCGGTTCAACTCACGGGCAGCCTCTGTTCCCCCCGTCATGCTGCTGATGAGCAGGGGTGCCTGTAGGCGTTTTCCCAAGAATTCGCAGCTCAGGTCGATCTCCGACAACAGCAGCTCCGGCAGCGCCACATGCTCAAAGAAAAACCGCTCAAACCCGGTGCGGATCCCTTTGGCAGCCACATCCTGCTGCAGAACAATGTCCAGGTGATCCTGTTTGCGCTCGGAAATGGGGGGGAGAGAATCGGCCATCATGTCAGCAGTGCGGAGCACCTTGGTCTTGGTAGAGATTGTCAGTCTATAACGCCGCGCGCTGCCAAAAGCGAACAGCATTGCCCGTTCGCGCTAGCGGGACGGAGTCCAAGGTGACTCGCTATCTACTGGGACAGCAGTGCGGTTCCCGGTAGGGTGCCGGAGGCATAGCACTGTCGCGTCAGCGGTGCGGTTCCCGGTAGGGTGCCGGAGGCGTAGCACTGTCGCGGTAGCGGTGCGGTTCCCGGTAGGGTGCCGGAGGCATAGCACTGTCGCGTCAGCGGTGCGGAGCACTATGATGTGGGCGGGATCCCAACCGAACAGCCATGCAACCCTTGCACATCTTGCTGGCAGAAGGCAACCCTCATCTGCGCAGCTTGCTGTGTTGGCATTTGCAACAGGCCGGACACCAAGTTTGGGAAGCAGAGACCCTTCGCCAAGCAAAGACTCTGCTGCAACACCAGCCCATTCACCTGCTGATTTTGGATGCGGAGCTGTCCAACCGCGGCGGGCTGCAATTGTGCCGGTGGGCCCATCGCCAGTACGATCTGCTGATTTTGCTACTCTCCCACCGGGGATCCGAAGCGGACATTATCGCCGGCCTAGAAGCAGGAGCGGACGATTACCTCACCAAGCCCTTTAGTATGCAACTGCTGGATGCCCACCTTCTAGCCTTGGCTCGGCGGCGACAGCGTCATATCCCCCCTACCTTTCTGCAGTACGGGGATCTCAAAATTGACCTGGTGCAACGGCGCGTCGCCTTGGCTGGGGAAGGGATCGACCTCACGCCTCAGGAGTTTAGCCTGCTGATGGTGCTGGTGCAGGCGGACGGGGATCCCGTCTCTCGTCTAGAGCTACTAGAGCGAGCATGGCCGGATTCCACCGATAACCCTCGCACCGTCGATACCCATATCCTCTCGTTGCGCAAAAAGCTGGAACGGGATCCGCGCCAGCCCAGCTTGATCCACACAGTGCGCAATGTCGGCTACTGCTTTGGCCTCAACCCCCCGCTGCTTCAGGAACAGAAAACTCTGTCAGCCGCCGCAGGCAATTCAGGATCTGGGCCTCAGCGGCAGCGTCGTGGAGTCGCAGCGTCAGGGGAGGCACCTGCAAATCAATCAATCAAATCCCGCTAGGCAGATTGCGCAGGATCCCAGTCGGGATTGCTCAGTTGCAGCAGAGACCGGCGCACCCGCTGCTCCAGAGCCAGGTTGTGATGTTGGCGGCTGACCTGCAAAGCTGCCTGCAAATCCGAAAAAGCTGTCGCTTTATCCCCCATATTCCAGTAGGCCAGCCCTCGTCCGTACAACCCATACTCGTCGGAGAGGTCGATGCGGTTCATGTCCGCTTCCAGGCGAAAGGCCCGCTCGTAGTCGTCCAAAGCAGCTTTGATCTCCCCCAGCGCATAGAGAAGGTTGCCCCTGATGTAGAGAACGTTGGGCTGTTGGGGTTCTATTTCTAGGCTGCGGCTGAGGTCGGCAATGGCCTCGTCAAAGTAATCACCACAGGCGTAGGTCACCCCCCGCTGGTAGTAGTGGGCTGGGCTGGGATCCCAGTCAATAGCCTGCGACCAATCGGCCAAAGCCGCCTCCCATTCGCCCAGGTAGCTGTGCAAACGGGCCCGCTGGGAATGGGCAAGCGCTGAGGTGGGATCCAAGCGAATGGCTTCATCCAGATGAGCTAGGGCCAAAGGCAGGGATCCCTGTTGCATGAGCAGGTTGGCCAAGCTGAGGTGGTGGGGGACATTGGGGTGTAGGCGCACCAGCTCAGCAAACTCCGCCGTTGCTCCCTGGAGATCCCCCTGAGATTGACGAATCAGCCCGCGATAAAAATAGGGTTCTGGTCGCCGCGGGGCCAACCGGATCGCCTGGCCGAAATCCTCCAGGGCCTGGGGAACTTGGCCGAGGGCAAAGTAGGCTTCTCCCCGCAAAATGTAGGCGTTGGCCAGGCAGGGATCCCGTTGCAGAGCCAAGCTGAGCTGTTCAATAGCCCCCAGCAAATCCCGGTTCAGCCACCGTTCTCGACCACGGTTGTAGGCCAAGATGGCCGGACGGGTAAAGGCAGAGATGGCGGCTGCACCCACCAGGCCCATCACTGCCAAAAGACGATCCTGCCGCCAGCTGGCCATGCTCCCCAGCAACAGGGCAACCGCAATCAAAAGGCGCAAACCGGCAGAGTCGTGGGCTCTGAACATACTGCTCTGCACCGCTGTTACGAGCGTATCCTGTTTTTTTAACCTGCTCGCGAGCTTCTGATACATTTACGCTGAACACTGCTGAACATCACTGTTCAACTATGCAGCGATAGCATTCTGTTTGTTTCCATTCGCGTTAGCGGGACGGAGTCCAAACAGAATGGCGGTATCCCGCAAAGCTTTGAGTAGAATACCCAAAGCGCAGTTTCCGTGTCGTCTTACTACCAATTTTCTGCTTTGCTTTGGCTACCATGTTGGCAGACTCGAAAGTAAACAGAAAGATCAACTGGTAGTAATCCGTACTGAACATATTATACATTATTTTCAGTATAGTTGAGCTTATTATTGACTAGAGTCATGCTCTCTGATTCTGCCCGATTTGGCAGCGAAAAACGCCGAACAGCTCAAGCCCAAAAAGCTCCCGTAGCTCACTTGGATCAAGAGTAGAAAGGGGATCCCCGTGCTCCTCCCAACCCTTTAGCTTGTGGGGGTGTGGGGGTAGCTAAGCCCCGCACTGTACCCGTAGCGTCAGTGTCGGGATACAGATACCCCCACATGGTGTATGATGAGAGTAGTTGCACAAAACGGCTTTGCCGGAATCTGGTGCAGCTACGCGGTGGGACATCCCGTGTCTGCTCGCAGAGGGTTCTTGCGTACGCTCCCCGATGAAGCGAGAAGCCCACACTGTACCCGTAGGGTCAGTGATGGGAGTATGTCACGCCCAGAGCATCAACCGCAGCTCATAGGGATCGTGCATATCGGGGTGAAAGGGCAGCAAGCGGATGGCTAACCCTTGCAAGCCGCTGGCCTCATAGCAAATCTGGCCGGAGAAGATGGCCCGATCCTCCACCGTCTCCATATAGCGCAGGGGGGTCGCCTGTCCCTTCTGAATCTGGCCCTCATCATTGACCGGCCCCTGGTAAGCTTGCACGATCACATCCTGAGGTTGCAGGGATCCCAGCCGCACTTCCACCGTCACGGTGAGGGGATCCCTGGCCATCACCACTTGGTCATCCTGTGCCAAGGCAAGGCCGGCAGCGGCAGCTTTCTTCGGGGTTTCGATCTGGACGTTGAGAACCTGGATGTTGTACCAATGCTCCTGCAGGTGGTTTTGCCAACGAACGAACTGGCGGGCCGACTCGAAGTGGTCACGGCGCATGCGGTCGAAGTAGTTGCTGAGAGGAATGTAGGCTCGCTGGACGTACTCCAACACCATGCGCTGCGTGCTGAACTGGGGGCAATTGAGGCGAATCGCCTGCTTCATGCGCTGGATCCACTGATGGGGTAGGCCATCGCTGCCGCGCTGGTAGAAGAGAGGGGCAACCTCTTGTTCCAGCAGGTCGTAGAGGGCATTCGACTCCACCTCATCTTGATAGGCGCGATCCTCATACTCCTCACCGCGGCCAATGGGCCAGCCGGTCTGGTAATAGTCAGCCTCGTCCCACCAGCCGTCCAAAATACTGAGGTTCTGTCCACCGTTGGCTGCCGCCTTCATGCCACTGGTGCCGCTGGCCTCCCGGGGGCGCAAGGGGTTGTTCAGCCACACATCCACCCCGGCCACCATCAAGCTGGTGACATACATGTCGTAGTCCTCAATGAAAACCAAGCGCTGGCGAAACTCCGGCTGCCGCGACACCTGCACGATCTGGCGGATCAGCTCTTTGCCGGGTATGTCGCCGGGGTGGGCCTTGCCGGCAAAGATAAACTGCATCGGGTACTGAGGATGGTTGAGCAAAGCCTTGAGCCGTTCCAGGTTGTGGAGCAAAAGGGTGGCCCGCTTGTAGGTGGCAAAGCGGCGGGCAAACCCAATGGTAAGCACCTCCGGGTTGAGGGCCTCAGAGGCCCGTTGGATCTCAGCCGCTGAGGCAGCCCGTTTCTGGAGCTGTTCCATCAAGCGCTCGCGGGTAAAGTTAATCAGGCGGGAGCGGCTGCGCTCGTGGGCCCGCCACAATTCCCCATCCGGAATCCGATCCACCTTTTGCCAGAGGGGATCCGAAGGAGGAGCCTCTGCCCAATCCGGCCCCAGGTAGCGGTCGTAGAGGGCTTGGTTCTCCTCCCCCACCCAGGTGCGGACATGTACCCCGTTGGTGATGGAAGTAATCGGCACTTCTTCCAGCGGGATCCCAGGCCACAGCCGGCTGAACATCTTGCGGGAAACCGCCCCATGCAGCTTGCTCACACCGTTCACAAAAGAGGCCATGTTGATGGCCAGCACTGCCATGCTGAAGGGAGATTGGAAGTCGCCAGTATTTTCCCGTCCCAAAGCCAAAAAGCGCTCCCGGCTCAGGCCCATCTGGCTGTAGTAGAAGCCGAGGTAGTAATCGATCTTGTCGGGCGGGAATAGGTCGATCCCGGCGGGCACCGGCGTGTGGGTGGTAAACATCTGGCTGGACTTGGCCACCTGCCAGGCCTCTTCAAAGCTCAGCCCCTGCTCCACCATCAACAGGCGAATCCGCTCTACTGCCAAAAAGGCCGAGTGCCCTTCGTTCATGTGGTAGACGGTGGGATGGATGCCAAGGGCGCGCAAAGCCCGCACGCCGCCGATCCCCAGCATGATCTCCTGGTGGATGCGCAGATCTTGGTCGCCACCGTACAGCTCATCGGTGATGTCTTGGTCGTACTGGCTGTTGGGCTCGATGTTGGTGTCCAGAAGATAGAGGGGCACCCTCCCCACCGTCACCTTCCAAATGCGGGCGAACACCTTGCGGTTGGGATAATCCACCTCAATGCGAATTTCGCGGCCCTCCGCATCCCTTTGCAGCTCCAGGGGCATGTTAAAGAAATCGTTAATTGGGTAGCGTTCCTGCTGCCAGCCGTCGGGGTTGAGGTACTGGCGGAAATACCCCTTTTGGTAGATCAAGCCCACACCCACCAAGGGCAAGCCCAGGTCGCTGGCCGCCTTGAGGTGATCCCCGGCCAACACCCCCAAGCCGCCTGAGTAGAGGGGTAGACAATCCGCCAAACCAAACTCTGCCGAAAAATAGGCGTAGCACTCCCCTTCCACCGCTTGGGCCGAACGATACTTGCGATACCAAGTGTCCTCCTGCAGGTAGCTCTGCAGTTGTTGGCTGGCTCGTTCCAACTGGGCCAAAAAGCCGGGATCCTCCGCCAACTCATCCAGCCGTTCCTGCCGAATCCGACCTAGAAAAGCCACCGGGTTGTGGCTGCAGGCATCCCACAGATCCGGATCCATGCGCCGGAATAGGCTGCGGGTTTCTACGTTCCAACTAAAATGCAGGTTGTAAGCCAACAAGCGCAGACTTTCCAGCGGAGTAGGCAGGTAGGGAGTGACCTTAAACGTGCGTAGCGGCTTCATAAAGACTGGGAGGAGCGTTGTTTCCACTGTCAGGCTACCTTGCCCTCAGCCTGAGGGCGTGGCTTTTTAACTTGAATGTCAATTTGTAATCCAGTGGATGCCGAGCTGTAATCCAACGGCTGCTCGAACTCCCTCAGGGCTCTATTTGGGATGGATCCGACTGCGCCCCTGGCCGATACGATCGCTGCCATTGCCACTGCGGTAGTGCCTGAACAGGGCAGCGTGGGGATTGTGCGCCTTTCCGGGTCACGAGCCCTTCCCATTGTCCAAGCCATCTTTACCCCTGCCCGCCGCAACGCAGTCTGGGAGAGCCATCGGCTCCTCTACGGCTGGATCCGCGACGAGAAAGGCCAAATCCTAGACGAAGCGCTGGCTGTTTGGATGCAGGCCCCCCGTTCTTACACCCGCGAAGATGTGGCAGAGCTGCATTGCCACGGTGGCATCATGGTGGTTCAGGCCACGTTGCAACAATGCCTGCGGCAGGGGGCGCGGTTGGCCCAGCCGGGGGAGTTTAGCCTGCGCGCTTTTCTGAATGGCCGCATTGACCTCACCCAGGCCGAGAGTGTGGCCGATCTGGTGGCGGCCCGCTCCCCTCAGGCGGCCCGGATGGCCCTAGCAGGCTTGCAGGGTAAGTTAGGGGGATCCATTCGCGCCCTGCGCCAGGAGCTGCTGGGTTTGTTGGCAGAAATTGAGGCTCGCCTCGACTTTGAAGAGGATCTGCCCCCCTTGGATGTTGCCGCTTGGCAGGCCCGGCTCCAAGCTATACAAACCCAGATCCAAGCTCTGCTGGCCACGGCAGAACGGGGACAACTGCTGCGCACCGGGGTGAAGGTGGCCATTGTCGGGAGGCCCAATGTGGGCAAGTCCAGCCTGCTCAATGCTTGGTCAGGACAGGATCGGGCCATCGTCACCGATCTGCCCGGCACCACCCGCGACGTGGTGGAATCCCACCTGGTGGTGAAAGGGATCCCCGTTCAACTGCTGGACACTGCCGGCATCCGCGCCACCGAAGATCCGGTGGAACGGCTGGGGGTGGAGCGCTCCCAACGCCTAGCCCAGGCTGCCGATGTGCTGGTGCTGGTCATCGACGCCCAAGCGGGCTGGACGGCTGCCGACGCCGCCATCTACGAGTCGATCCGCCATCGCCCCCTCATCCTGGTGATCAACAAAACCGACCTCGCCCCGCCAGAGGGGATCCCTCTCCCCCCCGAGATTGCCCACCGCGTCCCCGCCGTTGCCGCCCAAGGGAAAGGGATCCCGGAGCTGGAAAGAGCCCTGGAGCAGCTCGTCACCCAGGGACGTCCCCAGCCCAATCTGGAGATAAGCCTGAACCAGCGGCAGGCCGCTGCCCTCCAACAAGCCCAAGCCAGCCTGGAACAGGTGGGGCAGGCCATCCAAGCTCAGCTCCCCCTGGACTTTTGGAGCATCGACCTACGGGGCGCCCTGCATGCCCTTGGCCAGATCACCGGCGAGGAGATCTCGGAATCGGTGCTGGATCAGATCTTCAGCCGCTTCTGCATCGGCAAGTAACTCTATAGACTCCTCCTAACTCATACTCATTCTGAGTTTGTGTTACCATGGGCTCAGTTGGGAAGCCGAAGCGGATCCCCGATAATGGAAACACAGTTAGGAGGTTGGCCATGGTTACCGCCGAGAAAACCCGTCTCTACCCCACCCAGATCGACTTGCCGGCAGAGGCTCGCGCGCAACTGGTGGAGCTGCTCAACCAGTCCTTGGCAGACACGTTGGATCTGAAGACGCAGGTGAAACAGGCCCACTGGAACGTTAAAGGCATGCACTTCATCGCCTTGCACGAGATGTTCGACACTTTTGCCAGCACCCTGGAAAACTACGTGGACATGCTGGCGGAACGGGTTACGGCTTTGGGGGGCATTGCCCGCGGCACCGCTCGCATCGTTGCCCAAACCTCCACCTTGCCGGAGTACGATCTGGCCGCTGAAGAGGGTCGGGATCACCTGCAGGCTTTGGCAGCCCGTTACGCTCAATATGCAGCTTCCGTCCGCCGCAACATTGACCGCACCACCGAACTGGGGGATGCCGACACAGCAGACCTGTTCACCGAGATCTCGCGCCAGATTGACAAAGATCTTTGGTTTATCGAGGCTCACCTGCAGGCGTGACGCCAGCGAGGCCAGTCACAGGCAAGTGGATCAAGCAAAATGGGCGTTAACGTTCCCCTCCTGTATTTGGTGGCTCTGGCCGGTATCCTCGGCGTGGCGGGCTTCTTTGTCCTGCGGGAGGTGCTGCGGGTACGGGCCCAGGAAAAGGTCATCCGTGAGCTGCAGCCCCGCCTGAGCAAAGGCAAGGGATCCCCGCAGGAGCACTACGAGTTGGGCAGCGTCTATTTGCAAAAAGGCCTCTACGACCAGGCGGTTGCCCAGCTTAAAAAAGCCCTAGAAGTGGCCGGGGAGAACATTCCCCCCGTCTGCAACGCCCTCGGTTTTGCCTACTTCAGCCAGGGGCAGTACGACTTGGCCATCCGTTACTACAAGGATGCCGTGGCTGCGGATCCCGGTTATGTAACTGCTTGGAACAATCTGGCCCATGCCTATGAGAAGAAAAATCTCTATGGCCCAAGCCTGGAAGCTTACGAAACTGCCCTGAAGTTGGATCCCCGAAATGCCATTGCTAAGCGGCGCTCGGAGTCTCTGCGCAAACGGTTGCAGCCCAGCCCCTGAGGATCCCATCTGCAATTTCATCCGCAGAAATACTCTTGACCGCAGCACAGTTGTCCATAGGAGTTGGCTCTAAAGACTCCATCCTGCCTGTGCAGGCACTTCCTTATCCTCTCAAAAGAAGATTGATAATACTGAAATCTTGAGCGCAAATGTAAGATCCGGTATCGTGTTGCCTGGGCTGGTATTATGTCTTAAATAAAACGAGAGGCCATTTCATGGATTCGCAATCGGTAGCACCTGTGGTTTTGGTGATCCTGGATGGCTGGGGTTATCGGGATGCTCTCGATGGCAACGCGGTGCTGGCTGCGGAAACCCCTGTCCTGGATAGCCTTTGGGCTGCCTATCCCCACACCCTGCTGCAAGCTTCGGGTCGGGCCGTGGGCCTGCCGGCAGGACAGATGGGCAACTCTGAAGTCGGGCACCTGACCTTGGGGGCAGGGCGGGTGGTGCCGCAGGAATTGGTGCGCATCAGCGACGCGATAGAGACAGGATCCCTCTTCCAGGATCCCTTGTTGATGCAAGTTTGTCGCCAGCTCAGAGAGCGAGGGGGCCGTTTTCACTTCGTTGGCCTTTGCTCCGAGGGGGGGGTTCACTCCCACATCGACCATCTCTATGGGTTGCTCAAGCTGGCGGCCCAGGCTGAGATTCCGGCCTATGTCCACGCCATCACCGATGGCCGCGACACCTTGCCCCGCGATGGTGCCAGGGTTCTGGCCGCCCTGGAAAAAGAGCTGCAATGGCTGGGCAATGGCGTCATCGCCACCCTGAGCGGACGCTACTACGCCATGGATCGGGATCGCCGTTGGGAGCGCACCCAAAAGGCCTACGAGATCATGACCCAAGACGGCCCTGGCTGTGGACAAAGCGCCGCGGAGGTGATGGAAGCTTTCTATGCCCAGGATCTCACAGACGAGTTCATCCCGCCCACCCGCCTGGCTCCGGGGGCTGTGCAGCCGGGAGATGCGGTGCTTTTCTTCAACTTCCGCCCAGATCGCGCCCGCCAACTTACCCAAGCCTTTGTCTGCCCAGACTTTTCGGGCTTTCAGCGCCCCTTGCTGCCGGATCTCACCTTCATCACCATGACTCAGTACGAGGCGGAGCTGCCGGTGCAGGTGCTTTTCAAGCCGCAGAACCTGGATCACCTGCTGGGCCAAGTGGTGAGCGAGGCCGGCCTCAAGCAATTGCGCATTGCTGAGACGGAAAAATATGCCCATGTCACCTACTTCTTCAACGGCGGCATTGAGCAGCCCTTCCCCGGTGAGGATCGCATCCTGGTGCAAAGCCCGCTGGTGACCACCTACGACCAGGTGCCGGAGATGTCGGCAGTGGAAGTGACCGACAAGGTGATAGAGGCCATCGCCCGCCGCGAATACAGCCTGGTGGTGCTCAACTATGCCAATCCCGACATGGTGGGCCACACCGGCAACTACGAAGCCACCATCCGCGCCCTGGAAACGGTGGATCGCTGTTTGGGCCGGCTGCTGGCGGCAGTGGTAGATGCGGGAGGCACCACTTTGATCCTGGCGGATCATGGCAATGCAGAGCTGATGTGGGATGAGAACGGCAACCCCTGGACGGCCCACACCACCAACCCCGTTCCCTGCATTCTGGTGGAGGGGGAAAGGCGCAAAATCCCCGGCTGTGGCGGCGATGTCAAGTTCCGCTCCAACGGCACTTTGGCCGACGTGGCCCCCACCCTGCTGGAGATCTTGGGCCTGCCTCAGCCCCCCGAAATGACAGGACGCTCGCTTTTGCAGCCGGCAGAATATACCATTCTCCAGCGGCAACCCAGCCCTGTGGGGCGGTAGGTGCCAGGGATCCCTTACTCCGTCACTGGGATCCCTTCTTGGGCCAGCCATGCTGTTAGCTCTCCCCAGTTGCGATAGACAGCCAGAACCCGTGAGCGATCGGGGTGATAGGGGGCAGCCAAGCGCTCCAACTGCAAAAAGCGGGCCTGGGGAGGGATCACCGCCGCTTCGGGATCGGGGGGAGTGGGTCGGCGCAAGGAGCTGCTGTAGCCGCGGTAGATCAGCACCAGATCAGACTCTCCCTCGCTTTCCACCTCCACCCGTAGCACCTCTTGCGGGTGGTCTTGGCTATAGCGCTCCAAGGCCAAGGGCCAAGGCAGGGCCCTCATGCTTCCAGTTCCCCCTTATCAGTTCCGGGTCGCAGCCGCCAGACAAAGTAGAGGCTGTAGAGCAGGTAGGCCACCAGCCCCCAGGCCCCCACGCTCCCCAGCAGCTCCGGCGATACATTGGGATGGAAGATCTCCCGAAACCCCAGCGGTGGCCCAAACCAAGCCCGGCACTCCTCTGGCAGAGAAGTGCGGAAAGCACAGGGCACAAAGGCCCCCGAAAAGAGGATCCCGGCCCCCATATAACCAGTCAGGCCCCACCGCCAGAGCAAAAAGGCTCGCGCCGCCCAGGTTCTCGACTGCTCGAGAGCAGCACTCCAGTCCCGCCAAAACCAAAGACAAACCAAGATCAACAGCCGCGCCATTGCTCCACTGAGAAAGCTGACGGGCAGGCCCCCAATCATCAGGTACACCGTCACCGCCAAGAGGCTCGATACCCGCCAATAAACGATCAATAGCTGAATCAAGGGCCGCAACCCCACCGCAAAAGCCCAAATCAGCAGCAGCAATGGCATCACCACCGTCAGCGCCACTGCCAAGCGGTAGTCCAGCCAGATTGCATCCACCAGCCAACTCTGGGGAGTCATCCTCACCCTCTGCCACTCCTGCCCCTTAGTATATGAAACCTGGGGGATCCAGGACGGGACACAGAGAGTTACGGAATGTTAACGCCTGCTGACCATCCCCAGCAAAACTTTACACCAGACAGCTTTCAGAAAGTTTTCCATTTTGCCGCTACCGATCCCCGAAAGTGGTAGATTCTTAGCTAGCTCCTCAGAAGAGCATGACTCTAGTCAATAATAAGCTCAACTATACTGAAAATAATGTATAATATGTTCAGTACAGATTACTACCAGTTGATCTTTCTGTTTACTTTCGAGTCTGCCAACATGGTAGCCAAAGCAAAGCAGAAAATTGGTAGTAAGACGACACG
This sequence comes from Thermostichus sp. MS-CIW-41, assembly GCF_054058915.1. Taxonomy (NCBI): domain Bacteria; kingdom Bacillati; phylum Cyanobacteriota; class Cyanophyceae; order Thermostichales; family Thermostichaceae; genus Thermostichus; species Thermostichus sp. MS-CIW-41. The sequence continues at coordinate 46,171 of NZ_JBSSBO010000011.1, read as the reverse complement.
GAAACTGCGCTTTGGGTATTCTACTCAAAGCTTTGCGGGATACCGCCATTCTGTTTGGACTCCGTCCCGCTAACGCGAATGGAAACAAACAGAATGCTATCGCTGCATAGTTGAACAGTGATGTTCAGCAGTGTTCAGCGTAAATGTATCAGTATCCCTGTCGTTCGGAAGGCCAGCTGCCTGTCTGAGCGACCAGCGGAGTCTCCTTCAGACCTTGGCCCAACTTAATCTCATTAAGTATTGTTACTTAATCGTGTTATCTTGGGTTAAGGTCAAACCTTGAGAGGCATGACCTCGAAACCATGGCCCGTTCTTCCAGACTCCTCTCTCACAGTTCTACCCGTTGGAAGGCGACCCAGTGGAAGCCCAGACCACTGCCTCCCTTGGAGAATGCACCTCCTTCTCCGAAGCGGGAGGAAGAGACAGGGGATCCAGTTGCGTCAGAGCCACCCCTTGCCCTGGGGAAGCCCGATTTGGCGAGGAAGGTGAAGGGTGGAGCTAGGGGGGCAGCAGTTGCTGGCAGCGGGAGCTATGAAGCGCTGCAGCTGTGGCTGGTGCTGGTTACCTTGGGGGTAAGTCTGGCCATTGCCGTGGGAGTGGCCCTGGTTTACTCTCTGGGGGTAGCTGCCAACTACTTGCTGGGGGCGGTTGTTGGCGTGGTTTATCTGCGCATGCTGGGCCGCGGCGTAGCGGAGCTGGGCAAAAGCCGCAACCGTTTGGGGGTGACGCGTTTGGCTCTGTTTGTCGGGCTGATCGTTTTAGCCACTCAGGTGAAGTCTTTACAGATATTGCCCATTTTCCTGGGGTTCATGACCTACAAGGTCACCCTGCTCATTCATCTTGTCCAGACCTTGACCCGTTCATCTTCTTCTGTGTGATGCCCATGAACCTGTCCTTCTCCTCTCCTCCTCTTTTGGCAGAACTCGAGGTCGGCCATCACCTTTACTGGCACCTGGGCAAATTCACGGTTCACGGGCAGGTTTTGATCGCCAGCTGGATCGCCATTGCCCTGATCTTGACGGTGGTTATCTTGGGCACCCGTCAACTGCAGCGGGAGCCGGCTGGTCTGCAAAACTTTGTCGAGTATGCCCTGGAATTTGTGCAGAGCATTGCCCGTGCCCAGATTGGCGAGAAAAACTTCCGGCCCTGGGTACCCTATGTCGGCACCTTGTTCCTGTTTATCTTTGTCTCCAACTGGATGGGCAACCTCTTCCCGTGGAAGCTGATTCCTCTGCCGGAAGGGGAGCTGGCCTCTCCCACCAACGACATCAACACCACTGCTGGCTTGGCGCTGCTTACCAGCATCATGTATTTCGTAGCCGGCATCAGCAAGCGGGGGCTGTCTTACTTCAAAAAATACATTGAGCCTACCCCGATTCTGCTGCCCATCAATGTTTTGGAAGATTTCACCAAGCCCCTCTCCCTGAGTTTCCGTCTGTTCGGCAACATCCTGGCCGAAGAGCTGGTGATAGCGGTGTTGGTGTTGCTGGTGCCCTTGTTTATCCCCGTGCCGGTGATGGTTCTGTTCCTGTTTACGGGGGCAATTCAGGCTTTGATCTTCTCAACCCTCTCGGCAGCTTACATTGGAGAGGCGCTGGAAGGTCATGGAGGAGGGGATCACCACGATTGATCCCGCTGTTTGGCCGATCACCTTGGCCTTTTCACGGAGGATCATCTCAAGTGGGCCAGCGCAAGGGATCCCTTCTTTTGGTAAGGTTTGTTGGGGCTGACAGATTGGTTCTGAAAGCCGCCGACAAGGGAGTGATTTGAGGCTGTAGTGTATCAGACCCGATCACCTCTGAAGCTTAAGAGACGTTGTTGTTGTGTCAATCACCAAGGAGCATCTCACTATGGATCCGTTAACCTCTGCTGCTTCTGTTCTGGCTGCTGCTCTGGCCATTGGTCTGGGATCCCTGGGTCCTGGGATCGGACAGGGGAACGCCGCTGCTGCTGCGATGGAAGGGGTGGCCCGCCAACCTGAGGCGGAAGACAAGATCCGCGGCAACCTGCTGGTTAGCCTGGCCTTCATGGAAGCTCTGACCATCTACGGCTTGGTGGTGGCTTTGGTGCTCTTGTTTGCCAACCCCTTCGCCTAGTGTCCTACGGGGGCGGGCCGCAGCGATGGCCGAGGTGAGCCATATCCGCCCCCCAACCCGGCCTGACGGTAGACCTAAGTTTCTGTTGGGGTCATAACACCCATGCTCTTCCAAACTCTATTGGCTGTTGAAGCGGCTGAAAAAGGTGGTCTTTTCGATCTGGATGCCACCCTGCCCCTGATTGCCATTCAGTTTTTGCTGTTGGTGGCAGTGCTCAACTCCCTCTTCTATGAGCCGGTTACGCGGGCTATCGACAGCCGCAGCGACTACATCCGCACCACTCAAGCGGAAGCCCAAGAGCGGTTGGACAAGGCGGTGTCGTTGACCCGACAGTATGAGTCTGAGATCAGCCAGGCCCGCTTGCAAGCCCAGCAGGTGATCGCTGAGGCAGAGGCTGCAGCTGCTCGCATTCGTTCCGAGAAACTGGCTGCTGTGCAGGCAGAGATCCAGCAGAAGCTGGAGGCGGCGCGGCTACAGGTCGAGCAAGAGAAGCAGGCAGCCCTCGAACAGCTGCAGCAGCAGGTGGATGCCATTGCCGCCCAGATTACCCAGAAACTGTTGGGCAGTGCTCGTTAGATCGCTGGTTGGAAGTACTTTTGGAGGAGCTTGCGATGCCTGTGTGGAGTTGGGTGGCCGGTTGGATCTTGGCTGTGGCCGAGACCACGGAGCTACTCCCAGAAGCCAAGGCAGGAGAGGGGGATCTCTTGGCCAAGATTCTCGAGAGCAACCTGATCAACATCGCGATCATTCTCACCTTGCTGTTTATCTTGGGTCGCAAAGTGGTGGGAGAAGCCCTGGCCAAGCGGCGGGAGGGGATCCTAGAAGAACTGCGGCAGGCGGAGCAGCGCAAACAGGACGCCATCGAGAAGCTGGCGGAGGAGCAGCAAAAGCTGGCCCAGGCTCAGCAGGAGGCTGAACGTATTCGCAAGCAGGCGGAAGCCAACGCCGAAGCCCGTCGGCAAGAGTTGTTGGAGCAGGCGGAGCGGGAAGTGGAGCGGCTGCGGGCCAATGCCGAGAAAGAGTTGTCCAGCGAGCAGGAGCGGGTTTTTCAAGAGTTGCGTCGGCAGATCGTTCGCCAAGCCCTGAGCAAGGTGGAGCAGGAGTTGCCGCAGCACCTCAACGAAGAGGTTCACCGCAGCTTGATCGAGAAAGGGATCCAAATGATTGCCCGCTAGCTCTCAAGGAGGAGAAAGGTATGATCAGCAGCACAATGGCCGAGAAGGTGGTGGATCCCTATGCCGAGGCTCTCATTGCCCTTGGATCTGGCCAGGGATTGCTGGACACTTTTGCCGCCGATATGCGCTTTATTGCCGAGGTTTTGCGGGCTACGCCGGAGCTGGGCCAGTTTCTCGCCAACCCGGTGATCAAGGCCGAGGCCAAAAAGAACCTGCTGCAGCAAGTATTTGCCGATCAGATCCACCCTCTGCTGCTGAATGCGCTGAAGTTGTTGACCGACCGCCGCCGTATCATGTTTCTCGGGGCCGTCTGCCGGCGCTTTTTGGATCTGCAACGGAAGCTCCAGAACATTGTCCTGGCCGAGGTGACGACGGCGATACCCTTGACGGAAGCTCAGCAGCAGTCAATTCGCGAGCGGGTGATGGACTTCACGCGGGCCAGCGGTGTGGAGTTGCAAGCCACTCAGGATCCGGAGCTGCTGGGAGGGGTGGTCATCAAGATCGGATCCCAGGTGATCGACCTCAGCTTGCGTGGACAGTTGCGCCGGCTGGCCTTGCAGTTGGCCTAAGTTGGTTTTTGAGGATCCCTTCCCATTACTTGAGAGGACTGCTATGCCTACCATTCGCCCAGACGAGATCAGCACCATCATCAAACAGCAGATCGAGCAGTACAACCAGGAAATGCAGGTCTCCAACGTGGGGACAGTTCTGCAGGTGGGAGATGGCATCGCCCGCATCTACGGCTTGGATAAGGTGATGGCCAGCGAGCTGCTGGAATTTGAGGATGGCACCACCGGTATTGCCCTCAACCTGGAAGAAGACAACATCGGTGCCGTGCTGATCGGCTCCGGGCGGAATATCCAAGAGGGATCCACCGTCAAATCCACGGGCAAGATTGCCAGCATCCCGGTGGGGGAAGCCCTCTTGGGCCGCGTGGTGGATCCCCTGTGCAACCCCCTCGACGGCAAAGGCCCGATCCAGTGTACGGAGTCTCGCCTGATCGAATCTCCGGCACCTGGCATTGTCGATCGCCGCTCTGTGTACGAGCCCCTGCAAACCGGCATTACCGCCATCGATGCCCTGATCCCCATCGGGCGGGGGCAGCGGGAACTGATCATCGGCGACCGCCAAACCGGCAAGACCACCGTTGCTGTGGACACAATTCTGAACCAAAAAGGGCAGGATGTGATCTGCATTTACGTGGCCATTGGTCAGAAGCAGAGCACCATCGCCCAGGTGGTGGGCATCCTGACCGAGCGAGGGGCTATGGACTACAGCATTGTGGTGGCTGCCGGCGCCGATAGTCCAGCTCCGTTGCAGTGGCTGGCCCCCTACTGTGGTGCCACCATTGCCGAATACTTCATGTACCAGGGCAAACACACCCTGGTGGTCTATGACGATCTCTCCAAGCAGGCGGTGGCTTATCGGCAAATGTCACTGCTGCTGCGCCGTCCACCCGGTCGAGAAGCCTATCCTGGGGATGTGTTCTACCTGCACTCGCGGCTATTGGAGCGAGCCGCCAAGCTGAGCAGCCAACTGGGAGAGGGATCCATGACGGCACTGCCGATCGTGGAAACCCAGGCCAATGACGTGTCGGCCTACATTCCCACCAATGTTATCTCCATCACCGATGGGCAGATCTTCTTGGAATCGGATCTGTTCAACGCTGGCATCCGCCCGGCCATCAACGTCGGGATTTCCGTCAGCCGCGTCGGCTCGGCAGCTCAGACCAAGGCGATGAAAAAGGTGGCTGGCTCCATCAAGGTGGAACTGGCGCAATACCGCGATCTGGAGGCCTTTGCCCAATTTGCCTCTGACCTGGATGAGGCTACCCAAAAGCAACTGGCCCGCGGCCAACGGCTGCAGGAGTTGCTGAAGCAGCCACAGTACTCTCCCCTGTCTCTGGATCAGCAGGTGGCCATTATCTATGCGGGGACGCGAGGCTATTTGGATGACATTCCGGTGGAGAAGGTCTCCAGCTTCAAACAGGGCCTTTTGGCTTACCTGGGCACCACCCATCCCAAGTATGGCGAGATCGTCCTCTCCACCAAGCAACTCACCGACGAGGCAGAAGAAATCTTGAAAACGGCCATCACAGAGTTCAAGCAGAGCTTCGTGGCCAAGGCGGCCTAGGGTGACGCGGATCTCTCCTGGCCCGGATCCCTGTCGACCACCAAAATAGAGGGAGTAGGTTATGGCAAACCTCAAGCGCATCCGCGATCGCATCAAGGCGGTGAAAAACACCCGCAAAATTACCGAGGCCATGCGGCTGGTGGCAGCAGCTCGGGTGCGGCGCGCCCAAGAGCAAGTGATGGCCACCCGTCCCTTTGCCGACCGGCTGGCCCAGGTTTTCTATCGACTGCAGACGCGGCTGCGACTGGAGGATGTCAACTTGCCTCTGCTGAAGCAGCGGCCCATCCAGACGGTGGGGCTGTTGGTGGTGGCCGGGGATCGGGGCTTGTGCGGAGCCTACAACGCCAACGTGATTAAGCGCACCGAGGAGCGGGTTCGCGAGCTGCAGGAGACAGGGCAGCAGGTGCAGCTTTACCTGGTGGGCCGCAAGGCGGTGCAGCATTTCCAGCGGCGCTCCGCTCCCATCGCCAAGACCTACGTGAATTTGTCGCAGATCCCCACAGCGGCTGAGGCTGCCCAGATTGGGGATCAGCTCCTGGCGGCCTTCTTGTCGGAGAAGGTGGACAAGGTAGAGCTGCTCTACACCCGTTTTGTCTCTTTGATCAGCTCCCGTCCGGTGGTGCAATCCCTGTTGCCCCTCGATCCGTCGCGGTTGGCCACTCAGGACGATGAAATTTTTCGTCTTTTGGTGCGGGGTGGGGAGTTTACCGTCGAGCGCAGCAAAGTCATCGCAGCGGTCTCGGCCCCACCTCAGGACATGATCTTTGAGCAGGATCCCGTGCAGATTTTGGATGCCCTGCTGCCGCTGTACCTGAACAACCAGTTGCTACGGGCCTTGCAGGAGGCGGCGGCCAGCGAATTGGCGGCTCGCATGACGGCCATGAACAACGCCAGCGACAATGCCAGCGAGCTTATCCGCACGCTGGGTCTTGCCTACAACAAAGCTCGCCAGGCGGCCATTACTCAGGAGATCCTGGAGGTGGTGGCCGGAGCGGAGGCCTTGTAGGGTTCTCAAAGGAGATCCCCTGAGGAGCCGAGGTTGCGTTGCCGCGCCATCTGGGAGTTGAGCAGAACCACCGGCAAAATCCCCACTAAGACAATGGCCAAAGCCGGTGCCCCTGCCTCCGCGAGACGCTCATCGGCTGCCAAGCGGTAGGTTTGCACCGCCAAGGTGTCGAAGTTGAAGGGCCGCAGCACCATCGTGGCCGGCAGCTCCTTCATCACATCCACAAATACCAGCAGCATAGCCCCCAAGAGGCCACCCCTCATCAAGGGCAAATGCACCCGCCACAGGGTGCGCAGGGATCCCTGTCCCAGGCTGCGGGCCGCTTCATCCAAACTGGGGGGAATGCGCAGCAGCGTGGCCTCGACGGTGGCCAAAGCCACGGCCAAAAACCGCACCAGGTAGCCGAACACCAAAGCCGTGAGGGTGCCACTGATCACCAGGCCGGGTGGCTGTTGCAGCACCACCTGCCGCAGGTAGCTCAGCAGTTGATCCAACCACCCTAGGGGAATCAGAACCCCCACTGCAATCACCACCCCAGGCAGCGCATAGCCCAGAGAAGACAACTGCACTGCCAGCCGCAGGCCCCACGGGGATCCCGCCCGTCCTAGCCCCTGCATGCGCAGCCCGTAAAGCACCACCACCGACACGGAAACGGCAATGACAGCCGTGATGGTCGATAGCAGAAAGCTGTTCTGGGCGTAGCTCCAAAAGCGGCGACCCAGCTCCCCCTGGCGCAGGGTCATATTGAGCAGAATCAAGGCCGGCACGACGAAGCCCAGCCCAATTGGGATCCCACAGGCTAGCCAAGCCCCCACCGCCCGGATCCCTTGTAGGCGGTAACGGGTTGGGGTGGGTTTGAACCCTTGGCGATAGTAGCGCGCCCGCCGGCGGGAGACCTGCTCCATCGTTATCAGCAGCAACACCAGCAGCAACAGCAGCGCCGAAAGCTGAGCCGCCGCCACCGGATTGCCCAGGGCCGTCCAGGTGCGGTAGATGCCGGTTGTAAAGGTATCTACCCCGAAATAGCTGACGGTGCCGAAATCGTTGAGGGTTTCCATCAAGGCCAGCAGACAGCCGGCCACGATCCCCGGTCGGGCCAGCGGCAAAGCCACCTTGAAAAAGCTGGCCCAAGGCCCGTAGCCCAAGGAGCGGCTTACCTCTAAGCAGGCCACCGATTGCTCCTGAAAGGCCAGCCGGGCCGAGAGGTAAACATAGGGATAGAGGGTGAGGATCAGCAGCAGGATCGCCCCCCACAACGAGCGAATGTTAGGGAACCAGTAGTCGCCGATCCCCCAACCTGTTACCCGCCGCAGCCAGATCTGGAAACCGCCGGTTACCTGCAAAAAATCGGTGTAGGCGTAGGCCAACACATAGGTGGGGGCCGCCAGGGGCAGCACCAACATCCACTCCAGCCAGGCCCGCCCCCAAAACTGACACATGGTCACCAGCCAGGCAGTGCCACTGCCCACCAGGATGACCCCCGCCGCCACCCCTGCCATCATCACCAGGCTATTGCGCACATAAAGCCCCAAGACCGTATCGGCCAGGTGCTCCCAAACCTGCCGCTCGTCCGCAAAAAGGCTGAGCAACACCGTAAGGACAGGAACGAGAATGAGACCGCTGAGGGTCAGAGTCAGAAGCGCCCAGCCGTTCAGAGGAAAGAAGCCACTTCCCGGCAGAGATTTGCTCAACAACTTCAACCTCATCTCTTTGTCCATCTCAACAGGCGGGAGCTACCTCTTGAGCAACTCCTGGGGAAGAAAAGGGGATCCTCCAGGGCTCCCCAACCAAGTTTTCTCTCAAAACAAGCTCTTGGGCAGCTTAACGAAATAAACGATGTTCTCGTCTTGCTTGTTACCAAGGTAAGGCATAGTTTTTTCTTGAACCGCGCCCTTTTCCAAGACGATGCCAAAGTCGTCGTCGTTAACTATCGCTAGGGTAGTTGAGTTGAGAATGGCCAACCCCTCGGGCTTGTCGTGGGGATAATTGGGGATCGACATAATGTCAAATACTTCTTCTTTGTTTTCTGTGGTCAAAAGCAGATCCCGCTTTGGAACAGGAGCCTTTTCGGGAAGGTTTTCAATTGCCTTTGCCGGGCTATTGGTGTAGAAAGAAGCTAAAGAAAGCAGGAGCAAGAACAAGCCTGCTGTTCGCAGTTGTTTCATTTGGCAAACCTCCAGAAGCTTTTGAAAAAGAAAGACAGGACGCCTGAGCGGCCTCGAACGGAAGCAACGCCGTCCTAGAGTATCGACGCTTGGCCAAGAACCGTCAAGCTGCTTAACGTTCACGGCGTCAAGCAATGAAAGGCTGCACTCAGGGCCTGTCCTGGAGGCCTGATCTACTTCCAACCGGCCCGATCCATTACCTTTAGGGCATCAGGGGTGACGCGGCCAATGCTGGCGGCGTTGATCGTATCTTCCTTAAAGGTGCCAAAGCTGGCCACCACCGAGTCGATCTCAGCCCCAGGCAGTACCGGGTACTCATTGTTGCTCTGGGCAAAAATGGCCTGCGCCTCTGGCCCGGAGAGAAACTCCAAAAATTGGATGGCCGCGTCTTTGTTGGGAGCTGTTTTCAGAATGCCGGCCCCGCTGATGTTGACGTGGGTGCCACGATCCTGCTGGTTGGGGAAGAAGACGCCGATTTTCTCGGCTACGGCGCGCTCTTCTGGATTGTCGGATTTGATCAAACGCGGCAAATAGTAGGTGTTGGCCAAAGCCACGTCTCCCACCCCGGCGGCCACGGCCTTGATCTGATCTATGTCTCCCCCTTCCGGCGGACGGGCAAAGTTGGCCACCAAGCCCCGGGCCCATTGCTCCGTTTCCGGGATCCCGTGGGCCAAGATGATCGAAGCCGTCAAGGATTGGCTGTAAACGTTGCTGGAGGAGCGGGTGAGCACCTTGCCCCGCCATTTGGGGTTTGCCAAGTCCTCATAGGTGGACAACTCCTTGGGATCCACCTTGTCTTTGTTGTACATGATCACCCGCGCCCGCTTGGTGAGGCCAAACCAGTACCCCTCTGGATCCCGCAGAGACTCGGGAATATTTTTGGAGAGCGTCTCCGACTGGATGGGTTGAAACCAGCCCTCGTTCTGAGCGCGCCACAACCGGGCAACATCCACCGTCATGAAGATGTCGGCGGGGCTGTTGGATCCCTCGCTGCGGATGCGCTCGATGATCTCATCGGCTTTGCCCTGCACCCAATTCACGGTAATGCCCGTTTTCTGCTGGAAAAGTTCGTACAATTTCTCGTCTGTGCCGTAGTGCCGCGAGGTGTAGAGGTTCACTTCCCGATTGGCGCCATGGGCCGGACGCAGAAGAGACCCTGCTGCCAGAGCCGCAGAACCTAGCGTGGCTCCACTGACAAATTGCCGTCGCGATAAGCGCATACCCAACTCCTAAGTTCAAAAACATCTCAAGAGACACAGCTCCACCGGCCAGGCTCTCTCTGAGAAAGCACCGGAAAGCCAAGCCCAAAGGACAAAGACAGTCCCTGCAAGCCCCACTCTGTTGGCTCTTATCTTGGGCCAACCTTATTGAGACTTTTATTCAAGAACTTTGCCTTGAGGCAATGATAGGAGATCTCAAGTACCAGGTCAAGCTCTTGGGAGTTGTTCTCACTTCTCACCCTTTGGGATGAAACTGGGTGGCTTCCCCTTGTCCTCGACAGCGCCTGAGATGGCCAGCAACGCAGCCGGTCTTGTTGAGCAACGGGTCTCTACCCAGGGCTTTGCGGTCAGCGGTATTGACAGCACTCGCGAAAGCTGAAGAGGCTTCGGGTATAAAGGGAGCAGGGTAGATGACAGAGCTATGGTGAGCTCCCTTTCGAGATCGCCTCATGCACAGGTGCAAGAGAATAGCAGGGATCCGGGCGTCTCTATCCTGGTCTGCGGCTACAACGATTTGGTGGAGCTCACTCTCCAAGCCCTAGAAGCTTTTGGACATCGCGCTGTAGTAGTTGCTCCCGATCTGCCCCCTCATTTGGAAGAGCAGTGGCAATACCTACAGGCGGATCCCCGCCAGCCGGGGGTGTTGCAGCGGGCTGGGATCGAGCGGATTAGGGTGGCGCTGCTCCTGGAGGACGATGACCAAGCCAATTTCGAGCTGGCTTTGCTGATTCGAGATCTCAATCCACAGGTGCGTGTCGTCTCCCGTCTGTTCAACCACAGCCTTGCCCGCTATCTCGACTCGGCTTTGCCGCAGCATTTTTCCCTATCGGTGGCGGCTTTGGCTGCCCCGGCTTTTGCCCTTAAGGCTGTTTCCGACGAATTTGTTGGCTACTTTGAGCTGCCCCAGTTGGAAGCCCAGCCGGCCACACTCCCGCCAGAGCTGGCAGATCCGGCTTATTTCGTCTCAGACCAAGAGACCACCCTCTGGAACGTGGTGGAGCTGACCATCGGATACAACTCCCGCCTGCTGCATATGTCCCTCTCGGAGCTGGAGGAAACTTTTGGGGCGCGGGTGCTGTTTCATTACCCGGTGGATGGGCTTTCTAACTTTTCCAAACAGCGAGTTTTCGACGACTTTGACCACGAGGCAGAGCTGCTGGAGGGGGATCGCGTTTTGGTCATTTGCGATCCCAGAGCCTACCTGCAACTGTTGGAACGCAACGGGCGACGGGGCTCCTCACGGGCACAGCGCTGGGCCAGCGGCCAGATGCAGGACAAGCGACAACAACGGCAAGGCAGGTCGTTGGGGCGGGGATCCCTTGGGTCTTGGCTGCGCAGAGGAGTGCAGGGACTCCTACAGGTCAAGCCCATCGTGCGCACCCTCACCTTCACCTTGGGGGCCATGCTGGTGCTGGGGGTGATCAACTTCAGGATGATCGGCAAACCCCTCATCGATGGGCTGTTGCTGACGATCGTGGTGCTGACAGGGGGCTACGGGGATATTGAGGCTTTTCAACAGCCGGAAACACCGCTGGGGGTGAAGGTGCTGGCGGTGATGATGACCTTGGTGGGGGCTGCCCTGGTGGGGTTGATTTACGGCTTGGTGACCGACAAATTGGTGAGCAGTCGCTTTGGCTTGGGTCGGGCTGCCCGTATGCCCAAAGAGGATCATGTGGTGATCGCAGGGTTGGGGCGGCTGAGCTATTTGGTGCTGCAGTTGTTGCGGCAGATGGGCTACGAGGTGGTGGTGGTGGATCCCAATAGCGAGAACCCTCTCTTGGAGGCAGCGGAACGGGAGGGAGCGGTGGTGGTTCGTGGGGATTATGCCCTGGCAAGCACGCTGCAGCAGGCTCGCATTCAAGGCAGCCGCTGCCTGATCTGCACCACCCCTGACGATCTCACCAACCTGGAGACGGCCCTGACGGCCCACAGCCTGCAGCCGGGGATCCGCACCATTTTGCGGGTTACCGATCCCAAATTGGCGGCTCGCATGCAGCGCCACATGCAGACCCTGGGGATCAGCTACAGTGCTACCGGGTTGGGGGCACGGGCTTTTGCCACAGCAGCACTGGTGGGATCCGTCTACGGCACTCTGGCTTGGCAGGGGGAAACTCTGCTGGTGACGCTGCTGGAGGTCTCGGCCGATTGCCACTACCTGGGGCTATCCTTGCGCCAACTGGCCCAGGATTATGACCTGGTGATCTTGCTGCATCGCTCCCGACCGGGGAAACCCTGTGTTTTTCCCAAGATCTGGCAAAAAGAGGGCAAGACCCTGTTGAAAGAAGGCGATCAACTCTATGTGATGGGAACGGTGGAATCCCTGATTCGCTTAACCCAAGGACGGCCTCTTCCCCCAGAGCTGTATCAGGTGCGCCTCCTAGAGTATCGCAACCCCTATTTTGAAGAGGAGATCCTCTCGGCTTTATCGTTCTACGCACGCCTGCCCAAAACGGCCCTGAAACCCCTATTGGGCTGTCTGCCGGCGGTGGTGAGCCCACCCCTTCCCCGCGACAAGGCAATCAAGTTAGCCCGCCAACTGCGCAAGATGAGCACTGAAGTGCAGGTGTTTGCCCAGGCGCAGCCTGCCCATTGGATCCCTGCAGCCATGAACGAAAACAGCGAGAGTAATCTGAATTGATTTGGACACTGTTCTGTTTATTGGTCTATTCTGCACTCCGTAGTCCAAAACATCTCGTTATGGGCAGTTGGACATTCAGGAGATAGGCTTTTCGGCTGCAAGTCGCACAAAGCGATTTTGGTTGTAGAGCTGCTGAGCCACCACTGCGAAACCCACCTTCTCCAGCAACCACACCAGGTCTTCGGCGCTGAAGCGATTGTGCTCGTAGAAGTGGGTAAACTGATCCAGCAGCGTTTCCAAAGGCGTGTCCGACTGGAAGAGTTGGGCCTCTGTATCGGCATCGAAGTAGAGGCTGAGCGGGGCGCGCACCCAATCCACCAGCAAAAATCGCCCCCCCGGCTTGAGTAGACGCAACACCTCCTGCAACAAGCGCAAGGGCTGCACCATCTCGTGCAACACCACCACTGCCTGAGCTGCATCGATGCTGTTGGCCGCAAGCGGCAAGTGAGGGTCGTGCAGGTCGGCCTGCAGCAGCTGGATTCCAGGGATCCCCTTCAAATCTGCCGCCGCTCGCTCCAACATGTAGGGCATCACATCCACCCCGATGAAGTGTCCTCCGGGATAGCGTTGCGCCCACTGACCCAGAGCAAACCCCGGCCCGGTTCCCAGATCCAACAAGCGCGGTGCAGGAGGCAGACAGGGCTCGATGTGCATCTGCCAGAACTGCCAAAACGCCTCGTTAAAGCGCCCAGGAGCTGTTGCCAGCATGCGCTCGCAGAAGCTGGGGCCACGGTGGTGCTGGTAGAGAAGCTGAAAGGTATCGAGGCCGGTCTGGGGCATGGCTGAAGATTGTTGAGAAAATTGCTAGAGGGATCACCAGAATTCGCTGATGGGCTGAAAAGAGCATCGGGGGATCCCCAAAAGTAAGGCCTAATGTCGGCCTAACGAGCCGTGGGAGCGCTGGAAAAGTTGGCGATGCCGGTCTCCAGGTCGCTAAAGCAGGTCAATACCTTTTCCATAGAGGTGAGGTTGAGGACGAGGGCCACATTTTCCGGCACGCAACAGAGGCTGAGGTTGCCCCCGGCAGCACGGCACTTGCGCAAAGCAGAGATCAACACCCCCAGCCCAGAGCTGTCCATAAAAGTGACCGATGACATGTCGATCAACATATTGGTGTAACCGAAATCTAAAACCTGCTGGAGCAATTGCCGAACTTCTGAGGCGGCCTTGGCGTCAAAACGACCTTCCAGGGGCACAATTGCCAGTTTTTGCCCTTGCGGAGTTTCAGCAGTACGGATGCGCAGCTTGAAATCCATCGTTTCCAGTGAAGACCTCATGCCCCACCTTAACACCATCCGCTACCGCCCACCAGGAAATCTTGTGAAGATCCCCAGGGACAGCGCGGCTCCCTCCAAAAACATCTGCCCTCTCGCCCCCAGCTCCTCTCCCAACAAGCCAGAGGGAAGCCGTGTAAACCCATGAAGTAAGAGCCGCCCCAGAGCTTAGCAGGAACTCCATCCCCCGCAGGGAAGGGATCCGGCCTCGGCCACAAATTCCGCATCTTAGGCGGATCTACCTACAGCATAGGTTGCAGGGTTAAAGCCTCCGAGTCTATGGAGGGAAGGGACACATGCAAACGGGGGCGGTGCATAGAGAGCAACTGGGCCAGCCGCTTGCGCAGCTCAGTGCGGGGCACAATCGCGTCGATGAGCCCTTGGGCCAGCAGGTACTCGGCGGTTTGGAAGCCTTCTGGCAGCTTGCCCTTGCCAATGGTTTGCTCGATTACATTCGGCCCGGCAAACCCCACCTGCGCGCCCGGCTCGGCCAGGATCAAATCTCCCAGCATGGCAAAGCTGGCAGTTACCCCGCCATAGGTGGGATGGGTGAGCACGGAGATGAACAATTGTCCGGCGTCGCGGTGCCTTTGTAGGGCGGCTGAGGTTTTGGCCATCTGCATGAGGCTGAGGATCCCTTCCTGCATGCGGGCCCCCCCCGAAGCCGAAAACAGGATCAAGGGCAGGTGATCGCAGGTGGCCCGTTCCGTGAGGCGGGCGATCTTCTCTCCCACCACCGAGCCCATGCTGCCGCCCATGAAGCGAAAGTCCATCACTCCAATCGCCACCGGGATCCCTTCCAGACTCCCCAGCCCTGTGGCGATGGCATCCTTGAGCTGAGTGCGCTCCTGATAAGAGGCCAGGCGCTCGGAGTAGGGCTTTTGGTCGAAAAAGTGTAGGGGATCCGTGGGAGCCAGGTGTTCGTCCAGGGGCTGCCAGGATCCGGGATCCAAAAGCTGTTCCAGCCGCTCTGGAGCTGTAATGCGATGGTGATGCCCACAGCTAGGGCAGACTTGCCAGTTTTGCTGCAGATCCTTGGTGTAGGTCAGAGTGTCACAGGCAGGACACTTTTGCCAGAGGCCGTCGGCAATCTCTCTTACCTGACGCTCTTTGTCGAAGGGGCTGCTACCTGTCAGGTTTAGAGAGGTTTGTCTGCGCCGTTCCGCAAACCAATCCAGTAAAGACATAGCCGTTGAAACACCTTTTCTGGCCAGGGATGTTGAGAGCCCTGCCGGTGAGCTGCGAAACACATCTCAACGTTCTCAAGCTATCAAAGAATCGCCCAACTGAAAATAGAGACAACAGCAAGCGATGGAGACTCGGTGGCAGGTGCTGACCACAGGGGATGGATCCCTGACCTTTTTCTCGGAAGAGTTTGGACAGGCTTTTCACAACGTCAGTGGTGCCGCCCAGGAGGCTTTGGAGAAGTTTGTCCGCCCTTGCCGGCTGGATCGGCTGCCTTTGGAACGGGATCCCGCCCAGCCCATTTGCCTTTTGGATATTTGCTTTGGCCTGGGCTACAACTCCGGCCTTGCCCTAGAAACCATTTGGCAAATCCGGCCCGATTGTCTTGTGGAGGTAATCGGCCTGGAGCGATCCCCGGAAGTACCCCGGCAAGCTTGGCAGGCAGGGGTGGGATCCGACTGGAGCTTTGGGCAAGAATGGCAACACTGGATTGAACAGGGATCCTGGCAATCGGAGCGCTGGCGCGGAACGCTGCTGTGGGGCGATGCCCGGCAAACGGTGTTGCAGGTGCCGCTGGGGTGGGCAGATGCGGTGTTTTTGGATCCCTTCTCGCCTTCTGTTTGCCCAGAGCTGTGGACGGTGGATTTCCTGCGGGCCGTGGCTGAACGGATGCGACCAACCGGCATTTTGGCCACCTATTCCTGTGCAGCGGCGGTGCGAGCGGCTCTGTTGGAAGCAGGGCTTTTCATCGGCTCTACCCCCCCGGTAGGTCGTCCTTGGCCGGGGACAGTGGCCTCGCCCCAACCTGACCACCTGCCGCCTCTTTCCCCCATGGAGTGGGAGCACCTGAAAACTCGCGCTGCCGTGCCCTACCGGGATCCCACCTTGAAAGGAGATAGAGCGCAAATCCGTCTGCAACGCCAACGGGAACAGCAGGGATCCCCTTTGGAGCCCACTTCTGCTTGGAAACGCCGCTGGCCTGTGCAAGCCTAGAGAGTGGCGTTGCCGGAGTTCAGATCTGGACAACTTTTCCCAGGATTGCTGCCCGAGTGTATCCAAGACACCTGCGCTATTCCCGTACCCTTACGCAGGCCATCATTTCTTGACAAAGTTAAGCTGAGATGAAACTTCTCTGCTGTCAACTGCCATGTCTTCTGAGGAGTCCCTCCCGCTGACGCGAGCAACCTCTGCCGGTACGCTGGTTGCCCTTTGTGCTGAACAGCACCGCGTCATCCTGCAGTTTTTGACTCGCCTGTCTCGAGCGCCGGAGTTGGATCTGGAGCAGCGACGCCTCTGTGTACAAAGGTTGCGGCAGCGCCTCTCCCGCCACATTCAACTGGAGCGCCATGTTCTCTACCCCCTGCTCAGGTCGGCTCTCCAGGCGGATCCCCACCTCAGCGCCCAAACTGAGCGGCTGGAGCAACATCTGCGGGATCAGATTCCAGAGCTGACGCGCTTTTTGCACCAATCAGAGCGCACCCCGCAGCAGGTGGATCCTTCTGCTGCCCTTCACTTCTATCGGCAATTGCGGGCTCAGTTTGATCAGGAGGAGAAAATCTTGCATCCCCTCTTTGCCCAGCATGTCTCTCCCGCCGCGGAGCAGCAGCAGTTGCGCCTATTCCGCAAACGCCTGCAAGCCAGCGCTGCTTCCAATCGCTCTGCACATAGCCGTCGCGTTGCTTTGAATGAGCTGGAACGGCAGGCGATAACCCGCCCTGTCTTGCCCAACGAGCGTCTCTGGTCGCTGCAGGGCAACGCTGTGCAGATGGCCGCTCCCTAGCCAACGACGGTCTTGTTGTTGGAGGCTAGTGGTGGTATTTTTGCTGCAATCGGCTCCCTGACCCCAAAACCATGCAGCCCTGGGATCCCGAAACCTACGTCGATCAAATGGCCCAACTGCTGCAACTGCCCCTGCATCCTGAACACCGAGCAGGGGTGATCGAAAATTTTGCCCGCTTTCTGCCCATTGCTCAACAGGTGCTGGAGTTCCCGTTGCCGCCGATAGTTGAGCCAGATCCCACCTTTGACCCTCAGCCATGACCGGGGATCCCCACCTTCTCGGCAGCGCTGACGCGGTCTCTATTGCCAGGGCTGTCCGCCAGGGATCCGTGAGTGCCCAAGCGGTGGTGGCCGCCTGTCTGGAGCGGATTCGCCGGCGGGATCCCCAGCTCAATGCCTTCACAGCCGTGCTGGAGGAATCGGCTCTGCAAGCAGCGGAGCAGGTGGATCGACAGGTGGCTCAAGGGATCCCTGTAGGCCCGTTGGCAGGGGTGCCTTTTGCCGTCAAGAACTTATTTGACGTGGCCGGCCTCACCACCCTGGCTGGCTCGGCGATCAACCGCGAAAATCCCCCGGCCATCCAAGATGCAACGGTGGTGGCTCGTCTCAAGCAGGCAGGGGCAATCTTGGTGGGCACCCTCAACATGGACGAGTACGCCTACGGCTTCGTCACCGAAAACAGCCACTACGGCCCCACCCACAACCCCCACGATCTCAGCCGCAGTGCGGGGGGATCCTCCGGCGGCTCGGCAGCAGCGGTAGCAGGAGGTTTGGTGCCTCTCGCCCTGGGCAGCGACACCAACGGCTCGATTCGGGTACCGGCCTCTTTGTGTGGCGTCTACGGCCTCAAGCCCACCTATGGCCGTCTGTCGCGGGCAGGAGCGGCTCTGTTTGCCGCCAGCTTTGACCACGTGGGCCCCTTGGCCCGTTCGGTGGCCGATATTGCCCTCAGCTTCGATGTCATGCAAGGGCCGGATCCCCAAGATCCCGTCTGTACCCGGCGTCCTGTGGATCCCACCTTTGGGCAGTTGGGGCAGGGGATCGAGGGCTTGCGCATCGCGGTGGCGGATGATTACTTTGCCCGAGGGGCAGAGCCCCCCATCTTGGCCGGGGTAGAAAAGGTGGCCCAAGCCTTGGGGGTCGGCCAGACTGTGCGGATCCCGGAAGCCCAGCGCGCCCGTGCCGCCGCCTTCCTGATCACGGCTGCCGAGGGAGCCAACCTGCACCTGCCCAACCTGCGAACTCGCCCCCACGACTTTGACCCGGCCACCCGGGATCGCTTTTTGGCCGGAGCCCTGTTGCCTGCCAGTTGGATCTTGCAGGCGCAGCGCTTTCGCCGCTGGTATCGCCAGCAGGTGCAGACCATTTTTCAGGAGATCGATCTGTTCATTGCCCCCACCACCCCCTGCTCTGCCCCCTTGCTCGGCCAAGAGAAGATGGTGATCGATGGGGTAGAGGTTCTCACTCGGCCCAACCTCGGCCTCTACACTCAGCCCCTCTCGTTTATCGGCCTGCCGGTGCTTTCAGTGCCGTTGCGCGAGAGCGGATCCCTGCCCTTTGGCGTACAACTGGTGGCCGCCCCCTATCAAGAAGCCAAACTGCTGCGGGCAGCCGCCTATTTGGAGAAGCTAGGGATCCCCAATGCGCAGCCGGTTTGAGCCATGAAGAGCCCTACTTTTGCAGCACATCTAGCGCTAGAGCTCGTGGGCATCTTCTCATGAACACTAAATATGTAGATGAACCGGTTGTGTGGTCAAGACAAGATTTCAATTGCTTTTGAGGAGCCGCTTTAGTCTCTGTGTAGCCTGTGGGTAACGTCTGAAGCTGTATTGGGGCAGAATCTTTGGCCTTGGCTCGCAAGAGAGATTGGGGCACCGGATATTAAAGTAAAATTAAGCCCCCAGTTGTTGTATCAAATGCCTCCTTCTCCAGGCTTGGCCAATAGAATGAACAGCATAAAATAGACACGGCACCCCCACCTGGACTCTATAACCCTATGGATCATCCTGATTCTGTGGCTCGGCGCTACATGAAACTGTGCGAGGCCTATCTCTCTCTCAACGAAGCCTTCGACAAATTGGATCAGTCCCACAGCCGCCTACAGCGCTACATCAAACGACTCCTTGGCTATTTCAGTGCTGCCCAACAAGCTCTGGTTCAACTGCCGCTCTTGCAACAGCGGATTGAGCAGAGCGACCGCTGGATGAACTCCTTGCGAGAAGAACTGCAAGCCAAAGAGGCCCGGCTTGGCGAGCTAATCGCCAACTACGACCAAGTCTGCGGCGAGCTGGACTCTACCAAAGCAGAACTGTTGAGCGCTCAAGCGCTGATTGAGAAACTGGAAGCCGAAAATGCTCAGGTTTTGGAACGCTTGAGTCGGCTTACCAACATGGAAGAGGAAATGGCAAACTTGGCGGAACAGCTGGCCCAAGCGAACGAAGCTTGTCAGCAGATGGAGGCTCGAAATCGCGAGCTGGAGCGAGCTTTGGGAGACCGGGATCAGCACATTTACAGCCTGCAGGAGCGATTGGCCCAATTGGAGCAAGAGATGGCCTTCTTGAAAGCTCAGCGGGATGAGGCCCAGCAGGCTGCACAACTGGCTATGTCTCGCGCGGAGCAGGCGGAAGTCGGGCTGAAGGCGCAAACCGAACAAGTTCAGACTTTACGAAATAAGCTCCATCAAGCCGAACAGCAACTGGCCATGGTAACCCTGAACGAGCTGGAGCTCCTGCTCGGCCATGACTCGATGAACCTCTTGCAAGAAGCGGAGCAGGCTGCGGAAGTAGATGCCCAGGTGCTGGCAAGCGTACCGGCCTCTCTGGCCGAGGCAGAACGCATCCTGCTGGAGATCGACCAGTTCATTTTGGCCTGCTCGGAGCCCATGAAGTCGCAGGCTGCGTGACATACTCCCGACGCTGTAGCTAGCTTCCCGCAGGGTTGCTACGCACACAGCGCGGGCTTCTCAGCTAGAAATCGCAGGAGCCCCGCACTGTACCCGTAGGGTCAGTGCTGGGAGGAATGCGCTTTGATGAAGTACAATGAACTTATGAGCCAAGTCCTGACCGTCTCCTGTAAGCTCAAGGCGTCCCAGTCGCAAGCCGCCAAATTGGACGCGACGATGGATGTCTTTGTGCAGGCATTGAACTGGGTCAACCAGAACACGCCGGAGAAGATCGTCAACGCGGTTAAACTGCAATCCCTTTGCTACTACGAGATTCGAGCCCGGTTCGGCTTGTCCAGTAACTTGGCTCAACAGGTGTGCAGACGGGTGGCGGGCGCTCGCAAAGTGGCGAGACAGCGCAACCGTCCGGTTAAAGAGTTCAAGCGTAGGTTCGTTACCTACGATGCACGTATCTTCTCATTTCGCGAGAAAGACTGGTCGGTGTCGCTGACCACGGTGGAGGGGCGAGAGCGCTTTGAACTAGCCATTGGCAACTACCAGCGTGGGATGCTGGCTGGTTCTAACCCCAAATCTGCCACCCTAGTCCAGCGGAAGGACGGCTCCTACTACATCCAGATTTGCGTAGAGAAAAACCCGCCCAAGCAACAAGATACCGACAGGGTGATCGGGGTGGACTTTGGAAGGACAGATATTGCCCATACGTCAGAGGGGGACAATTGGAATGGACAGCAGTTGAACAAGGTCCGAGACCATCACTCGCGGTTGAGGGCGGTACTCCAACGCAAAGCCAGTAAGGGCACCCGCAGTTCGCGGCGCAGATGCAGAGAACTGTTGCAACGGCTGTCTGGCAAGGAAAGACGCTTTCAAGTGTGGGTCAATCATCGCATCTCCAAAGCTATTGTCTCTAGGGCAAAGGCGACAAATAGCGCTCTTGCTCTGGAAGACCTGACAGGGATTCGGGAAAGGGTCAATCAACAGCCACGCAGCAAGACAGAGCGTAGGCGGGCAAATAGTTGGGCGTTTTATCAACTCCGTCATTTTCTGGAGTACAAGGCTCTGCGTGCGGGGGTTGCTCTGATTCTTGTGCCGCCTGCCTACACGTCGCAGACCTGCCACCGGTGTTTGCACATTCATCCCGACCCTGCGCAATCCTATCGCAGTGGAAAGAAGTTTAAGTGTGGACACTGTGGATGGGAAGGGGATGCGGATTTGAATGGTGCGAATGTGATTGCGCTCTTGGGGGCTGCTGTAAACCAGCCTAGAGGTTCGTGGTTGGCTTGCCAACTGCAGGGCTACCGAAAGCCTGCTCTGTACTGCGAAGCAGTCAGGGTCGGGTAGTTTACACATTTCCTGAGCTTAAGGACTACGTCCCGCTGACGCGAAAAGGACGGGATGCCCCACCGCCCTGTAGAGTAGTGTGTAGTGACTAGTCACTAGCCACTAGCCTTTTTATTGCTTCATGGAGTGGGGTGACGGCTTCGGTTTTGCGTGGGTATGTTGACCCTGCGCATACAGCGCGGGGCTTCTCGGCGGTTTAGCTAAAATAGGCTAGAGAGCAGCTGCAAGACTCCGCAGGGTTGCAAAGCAACACCCCAATGGGGAGATTCCCATCTTCTCATCACCAGAACAAACTCTACCCTGCATCCTTTGAGCGGGCCAACCCAACTGAAGCTGACAACTTGAGCGCATGAAAGCCGTAGTCATGAGTGTGCCCGGCGGGCCAGAGGTTCTGCAGCTCCGAGAAGTACCTGAGCCCCAAATTCGCGGCGAGCGGGAGCTGCGCATCCGTCTGAGGGCAGCCGGCGTCAACCCCATCGACACCAAACTGCGGCAACGGGGCACCTTCTATCCAGAGGAGATGCCCGCCATTTTGGGGTGTGACGGTGCCGGCGTTGTGGAAGCCGTGGGATCCGGAGTTAGGCACTTTACAGTGGGAGACGAGGTGTACTTCTGCCACGGGGGTCTGGGCAGGCAGGCGGGGAATTACGCCGAGCTGATCGTGGTGGACGAGCGTTTTGTGGCTCCCAAGCCCAGAACTCTGAGCTTTGCGGAGGCTGCTGCTGCCCCGCTGGTGCTGATCACCGCCTGGGAAGCGCTTTACGACCGGGGGCGTCTCCAGGCCGGCCAAAGTGTGCTCATCCACGGGGGAGCGGGTGGAGTTGGCCATGTGGCCATTCAACTGGCCCGTCTACGGGTATCCAAAGTGGCCACCACCGTGAGCACCCCGGAAAAGGCGGAGTTTGTCCGTTCCCTAGGCGCCGGCTTGCCCATCTTCTACCGGCAGACAGACTTTGTGCGCGCCGTTTTGGACTGGACAGGGGGAGAGGGGGTGGATCTTGCCCTAGATACCTTGGGCGGCAAGCTATTGGAGCAGACCTTCCCCGCAGTGCGCGTGTACGGAGATATCGTCACCCTGCTGGCCCCGGCCCCAGAGATCGACTGGCGGGTGGCTCGCGACCGCAACTTGCGGGTGGGATTTGAGCTGATGCTCACCCCGATGCTGAAAAGCCTGACCAACGCCCAACAAAATCAGGCGGAAATCCTCAGGCAATGTGCCCGCCTCATCGACCAAGGCCAACTGCGGATCCAGCTCAGCCACACCTTTCCTCTGGCCGAAGCGGCTGCCGCCCACCGGTTGCTGGAGCAGGGATCCGTTCTGGGCAAAATTGCCTTAACCATCCCCGAGTAGGCATGCTGGAGAAAGCCCGTTGAGGATCTGCCCATGGTTGCTCCTCTCACCCCCCACCTGCTGGAGAACGAGAGCTTCTACGAAAATGCCCTCTGCTGGCTAGGGCGACCCCAGACGGCCTATCGACTGTTGAGCGAAGCAGTTTTTCCTGCCATCTCCTCTTGGGTGCGGGGGGAGGTAGACAGCCACTCTTTTAACCACTGGCAACTGGAGGATGTGCGCACCTTTCTGTATCCGGTGGTGGCTCTGGGGGATCAAGAAACCCTTGTTCTCTCCAGTGAAGCCCTGCTCCTCTGCGGCATCGGCAACTATTACAACCCCTGTGACTTGGCCATTGTGGTGTTTGTACAGCAGCCCCAAGAGCTGTTCAGCCAACTGATGCAGCGCATTCGCCGGGCCGAAGCCACTATCAGCCGCGGGCCAGACGTGCGCATGCTCTCGGAACAGGTAAACCTGGCCAAGCGCGGACAAGACTACATCAACACCAAATATCTGGTCTGGCCCTACGCCCTTTCCGGTGCTGCTCAAGATACGCTAATTCAGCAGGGGATCAGCCTCATCCGTCTTTCCCCCCAAGAAGCCGCCTTGCCCTTTAAGGAATAGGTGGAGGACAATCTGCTCTGTCGGCGGAAGATAGGGATCCCCGTCCAAGCCCTTTTTCCATCTCTATCGTTTTTCATGGTCGATACCCACCTGCCCCCCTTGATCCAAGCGATGCTGGATCCCGCCTTCTACCCTCATCCGGTACAGGATCCCATTCGGCTTATTCAAACCCACATTTCCTATATTCTGCTGACAGGCGACTATGCCTATAAAGTGAAAAAGCCATTGGACTTTGGCTTTTTGAACTTCACCACCCTGGAGAGGCGGCGCCACTTTTGCCAAGAAGAGCTGCGCATGAACCAGCGCGGCGCTCCCGGCCTCTATCTGCAAGTGTTGCCCATTGTCCAGACCGATGGCCGATTTCAGTTCAACAGCAGCGGCGAGCCCATAGAATACGCTCTGCAAATGCGGCAATTTCCCCAAGAGCAACTGTTCAGCAACCTGTTTGAGCGGGGAGAGCTAACGCCGTCCTTGATGGAGGAGCTGGGGCGGGTGGTGGCGACGTTTCATGCCCAAACCGAGACCAACGACTACATCCGCAGCTTTGGCCGGCCAGAACGGGTGCGAGAAGCCTTTGACGAGAATTACGCCCAAACCCAGCGCTACGTCGGCGGCCCACAAACAGCTCAGCAATATCGAGAAACCCAAGCCTACACCGATCGCTTTTTTGCTGAGCGGCAGGAGCTGTTTCAACAAAGAATAGAACAAAACCGCATTCGTGAATGCCACGGAGACCTGCACCTAGGCAACATCTGTTTTTGGGAAGGGAAGATCCTGCTTTTTGATTGCATCGAGTTTAATGAAGCCTTCCGCTTTGTGGATGTCATGTACGACATATCCTATGGGGTGATGGATTTGGATGCCCGCCATCGCCCCGATCTGGGAAACGCCTATTTGAACACCTACCTGGAAGAAACCGGAGATTGGGAAGGGTTGAAGATCTTGCCTATTTACCTCAATCGGCAGGCCTACGTGCGGGCCAAGGTCACCTCTTTTTTGCTGGAGGATCCCACTGCAGCAGAGGAAGCCAAGGCCATAGCCTTTAGCACCGCCGCCCGCTATTACCGTCTTGCCTGGGAATACACCCTCCCCAAGCGGGGGCAGTTGTTCCTGATGTCGGGATTGTCGGGATCCGGCAAAAGCACGGTAGCCCGCCACTTGGCCCGTCAGCGGGGAGCCATTCACATTCGCTCCGATGCGGTGCGCAAGCATTTGGCCGGGATCCCTCTGCGGCAACGGGGGGGGCCGGAGGTTTATACCCCGGAGATGACCGATAAAACCTACCGCCGCTTGGTGCAGTTGGGAGTAGAGCTGGCCCAGGAAGGCTACACCGTGATTCTGGACGCCAAGTTTGACCGGCAGGCGCTGCGGGGGATGGCCATTGATCAGGCCCAACGCCAAGGGATCCCACTGCGCATCCTCCACTGCTACGCCCCTGAACCTGTTTTGCGGGAGCGCCTGCAACGCCGCAGCTCAGCTCCTCAGCCCCTCTTGGCCCCAGCTGGTTCCAGCGATGGAGATCAGCAGCACTCTGCCGACATTGCTGATGCCACCGCCGAGATGCTCTCCCAACAGCAGGCCCACTGGCAGGATTTTTCCGATTCGGAACGGCCTTTTTTAAAGGTTTTGGATACCAGCCAAGATTGGCCATCTCAACTTCAGCAGGTCTAGATCTCGACTCAAACTGCACAAACTCGAGAAAATTGCTATCAGCAAGATGGATTTTGCCGTTTCTGGGCTAGAGGATGGCAGCAGCTTTTTTGGGCAGGGATCCCTTTCTAAAGTAGAGGTCAAAATTGGGTCTAAAGCTCTGTCCTATTGGTACGCAGTTCGCCTCGGCGGGCCATAGACCTGAGAGAGACGGTAGGCTGAGGGGCATGTTGACGTGTCTGTGCAGGCCCACCCTTTTCCCATCCCACTCGACCAGAACTGACCACGTGCAGGAGGATCCCACGGTGAGCGATGTAACTCCAGATGACCTACGCCTGATGCTCCTGTTTGAGGGCTTTCCTCCTGAGAGGCTAGAGCCGCTGGCCGGGCAAATGTCGTTGCGCTCCCACCCAGTCAATCAGGCCATCTTGTTACAAAATGACTGGGGTAACGCCGTTTATTTCATCCTGGAAGGGTGGGTCAAGATTCGCACCCATGATCTCGAAGGCCGGGAGATCACCCTCACCATTCTTGGTCCAGGGGAAATCTTCGGGGAAATGGCTGCTTTGGACGAAGCGCCTCGTTCCACCGACGTTGTAGCCCTAACAGCCACCAAAGTCAGTTGTCTGTCGGCCCAACACTTCCTGGCTTTTTTGGCTTCTGATCCTCAGGCCGGCATCCGCCTTGCTCAGCTCATGTCGCGCCGCTTACGGCAGATCAACCGTCGTCTGCAGTTGCGCGAGGCCAGTAGTACGGCCCGTGTTGCCGATATCCTGCTGTTCTTGGCCGAATCTCGTGGCCGGGTTAGCCGGAGTGGTGTAGAGATCCCCAACTTGCCCCATCGGGAGCTGAGCAGCCTAAGTGGCCTAGCCCGGGAAACGGTCACTCGCGTCCTGTCCAAGCTGGAGCAAGAGGAGCTGATCCGCCGGGATCGCAACCGAGATGTTCTCTGCATCCCCCAGATGGAGGCTTTGGAGAAATTGATTGGCTAAATTGGGGGCGCCACCAGTTGTC
Organism: Thermostichus sp. MS-CIW-41; assembly: GCF_054058915.1. Classification (NCBI taxonomy): domain Bacteria; kingdom Bacillati; phylum Cyanobacteriota; class Cyanophyceae; order Thermostichales; family Thermostichaceae; genus Thermostichus; species Thermostichus sp. MS-CIW-41. Next base: position 20,642 of record NZ_JBSSBO010000011.1, on the reverse strand, counting down.
AAAACCCCCCTCGACATCGTAAGATAGTAGGTCCAGAGCCGGGATAGCTCAGTTGGTAGAGCAGAGGACTGAAAATCCTCGTGTCACCAGTTCAAGTCTGGTTCCTGGCATCTGGTATGAGTATGCTAAGGCGGGCTTGGGTCAACGACCTAAGCCTTTTTGCTATGTCGGTCTGGGGAGTTCTGCTCTTCTCTCTTCACGTGTATGCACATATAGCCACACAGCTTCGGGACTGAAGAAAATTGTTGTAGGAATCCTCACCTCAAGCATAGGCAAGTTATAATCCCGGCAGCCTCTGTGGAGATTGCTCTCTTATGTCTGTAAAGCTCCTGCCTCAGTGTGAGAACTTGAAAGAGCAGGTTGAAGCTATCCTGCAACTCTGGCATCAGGATTCCACTTTTTCAGGCAAGCAAGATACCACTCGGATTCAAGCTTCCCTCAGCAAAGCTATTTCTCCAACCTTCGAGATTGTCTTTGCCGGTGCTTTCAGTGCTGGCAAGTCTATGCTAATCAATGCCCTCTTAGAAAGAGAGCTTCTCTACAGCGCCGAAGGGCACGCCACAGGGACAGAGTGCTACATCGCCTACGCAGAGCCAAATGCGGAGAGGGTAGTGCTCACTTTTCTTAGCGAGCAGGAAGTGCAAGAACAGATGACCGCCTTCTGCGCTTTCCTAAACTTGGCTCCGTCACTCAGCAGGCTGGAAGACACTGCACTGAATCCCCTGAAGGAGCGTGCTGAGGCTATTATTCAGCAGGAGGGAGGTAAAAGCAAGTCAGAGCGGGCAAAGCAGGCGGATGCCCTCCGCTTGTTGATTACAGGTTTCCAGCAGAACCGGGACAAAATTCACCCTACCGAGAACAAAGTCTTCTCGATGGAGCAGCTCAACTTCGGCAACCTAAGGGAAGCTGCGGGTTTTGCCCGGCGCGGTGCCAATAGCGCAGTTTTGCGAAAAGTCGAATACTACTGCCATCACCCCTTACTGGAAGATGGAAACGTTATTGTCGATACTCCTGGGATCGATGCTCCAGTCAAAGCGGATGCAGAGCGTACTTATCGAAAAATTGCCGATCCGGATACGTCCGCAGTTGTTTGCGTTCTCAAGTGTGCTGCAACGGGTGAGCTGACCAAGGAAGAGACAGAACTTATTGAACACATTCAAGGTAATGACAGCATCAGGGATCGCGTCTTCTATGTGTTTAACCGGATTGATGAGACTTGGTACAACGCACAACTAAAGCATAGACTAGAAAACATTATCGACCAGCAGTTTCGTCAACTCCGCGTATTTAAGACAAGCGGCCTTCTCGGCTTCTATGGTTCCCAGATCAAGGCAACTACCCCCGAGGATCGATTTGGACTGGATACAATCTTTTCAGAAAGCATCAAAGAATTGGGTGGTGAGGAAGAAACGCCCCAGTTTGTCAGCGAGTTTAATAAGTACTGCACGTCAGGTAGGTTGGTTGGATCCCCGTTCCGCCCTTCTGTACATGGGTACGACACACCCATAAATAACTACGTTCGGATTCTGAGGGAGTGGGGAAAACCTTTGATTGAGTATATGATTAAAGATAGCGGTATTGAAGACTTTCGGGCTGGGATCACTCGTTATTTAACGGAAGAAAAGCGGCCACAGCTATTTTCCGCGCTGGCCGATGATTTGCAACCTCTCTGCATCGAGATGAGGAAGTCCTATCTAGATCTCTACCGAGACATTGATAGCCAGCCCAAAGAGATTGACAGCATGATTTCCTATGAGCTGACGCTGATCAATCAGCAGCTAGCCAGTATTGGCCGAGAGTTTGACGAGCATATCCAGACAGTAGTCAATAAAGTTATTAACGGAGAAAACAAAGAATTTGAGAACGATTTCCGTAAATTGCAGGCTAGGATGGTACGGAGGCTAGATGAGCTTTTGGATACTTTTTCGTTGGACAATGTTTACAGTCAAGCCGTTCGCATCCGTCCTCGCAACTCCACAGCTCCATTCTTAGCTGTATTGGTCGAAGCCTTTTATTATTTGTCCAACCATCTAGAGGACATCCTGGTAGAATCAGCCAGCACGCTTGTAGAGAACTTCTTTCGTCGCCTTGTTGATGAAGTTCGCAGCTCGAGCTACTACAGGCAGTTGTTTCGCCTACTGGGATCCGATGGGGACTTGGAGAAAAAGCTTCTTTTGGTTAGAGATGTAACTTTGAGTTCTCTTGTCAATGGTGCCCGAAAAGAGTGCGACCGCTACCTCAGAGAAAGCCCCCGCTTCTACGACGAAGGAACATTCTCGATCTACCAGTTTCGAGAAGTCCTAAAGCAAACCAGCCAATCTTATGACATCTCTGCTATTCGCGACGCAGAGCCTGGAATCCGACAATTACTCAAGCTTGACTTCGAGCCGAAAATTAACCAGACAGTGCGTTCTAGCTTCCGACAAGAGACCAACAATACTCTAAAAACTCAACTATTGCCGGTTGCCAAGCAAGTAGCCGATGAGATTTTACAAAAGTACCCAGAAGCAAAGCAGTTCATGGAAGCAACTCTCAGAAAAGAGGCTGAAGAGAAAATTGCGCTTAACCAACAGCGGCTGAAAGAACTGGAGGCAAGCATAGACAAGTACAACCAAGCTGTTTCTGGGATCAACCTCTGCTTGCAAGCTTTGGGCCTCAATCGTGAGATGCTGCCCTTGATTACTCGTCCTGAACCTTCCTCTGTTGGTGAGTCAGTTCAAATTTTGGCAAGTCTTCCTGAACAGCAAGTAGGTGACAGCAATGCAAGCGAAGCAGTCGCTCTTGGTCGTTCTACACCCATAGACGAGAGTTTTCCAGAGTTGGATAGCATCCTCGATGATCTGAGATAGAGCGGCTTGTCTTTGTTTTTGGCCTTTCACTTGATCCAGATAAAGTCATGGGATCCAAATCGATACCTCTACAGCAGCACCCAGAAGGGATCCTCTCTGTAAGGGAGAAAACTTTCAAGGTTGCCAACTTGGTCAAAGCAGCCCAAGAGGACTTGACCAAGAAAGAAGAGCTGCATCGCTTGTTCATTGCGGCCTTGAGATCCTCAGGGATCCTGCCGCCGGAAGACTTGCTCAACATTGCCAGTAGCCTTCTTGCTCCCAAGCCAGAAGAAAAATTGTTGCAAGAAGCGAAGTGGTTTGGGCAGGGACTTGCTTGTCAGCTCTTGGTGCCGGGCAAGAAGGATTGGGAAAAAGGCAGAGTCAGATTGCGGATCATTGTAGAGTTTGAGCCAGAGGATACAGGCTCAGAGAGCAGCAGTGGATCCCCTCTGGATGACCTTCGCGAAAGTGAGAGCTAGCCTAAGCCAGAGAGACATAGAGGGGGTTGGGCAAGTGTCAAGTAATGATCAATCTCAGGAGTGCTTTGTTGAGCTAGATATTTTCCAAAATACTGTCATTGATATAGGAGGACGCCTAATCTACTCGCAAGAGTTTGCTCAGGTGTACTCAGAGATTGTTTATGAGAGTATCAGATCCTACTTATCCAGCAAACTTAGCGAAAAGGGAGTCTCGATTCTATGGAGCAACTTGAACGGAATAACTAACGTGAAAGGAATTCCTGCTAAACTCTTACGTCCTGGCTCACCGTGGATTGCTGGTAGAGTTAGGATGAGACTAGTGGTTGAGTTTGAGCCAGAAGAAACGGGATCAGGGAGCAGTAGATCGCCTTTGGATGACATTCGGGGAGATGTCAGTCAGTAAAGTCTGTTAGCAATAGGAGACAATGCCGTGGTCGATCCGATAGTTTTTAGGTCAGATGATAGGGAAACTGTTGTTGAGATTGGTGATCAAGTTTACCTTCCAAGTAGCTTGCATAGTGCAATTATTAATTACCTTCTTTCAGATATTTTCCAGACAAACGGTTACCTTCAATCAAGAAAGGTTTATGCGGACATTAAAATGCTCGTGGATGGAATAGAATCTAGAGTCTTACAGCCCAGAAAGTCGTGGATCTCTGGCAAGATATCAGTCAAAGTTTATCTCGAGTTTGTTCCTGATGACCCATATAGAGATTCTGGAGATAGCGCTCCCAGAAAACTAGAGGATTCTATACTGGATGATTTACGGGCTGTTCAAGTTGTCTCTATGTCTTGAGGTCGATAAGATGACAAAAACATCCATTAATCTTAGCCAACTGCGAGACGGAGTTATCACTTTTATCAACGAGAACAATAAGCAGGAAGTCTACATGATTTCCAAGCTTTGCGATTCTATCAATTCTTATTTCCTGAGGTTTGACCAAATGGGAAGAGGACTAGACAGTTACTTGAGTTCGTGTGAGATACAGATAGAAACAGGTATTCCCTATGAAGATCAGGTTCATTTTTTCCATAAAGGAGTTCCATGCTCGATTCTTTCTCCTAAAACTAACGGTTGGCAGACCGGTAGAGTAAAAGTAAGAGTAGAAGTTACGATTGACTTTTATCCTGACAATCCTGAATTTCTGATAAAAGAACCCGACCAAGAGATATTAGAACCTCTAGATGAAAAGTCTCCACTGGACGATCTTCGCAGTATGGATGAATAACGATGAAAGAAAGAAAATCCGGCGAAAGGATTCTAATTCCAGCAGCCGTGCGGGAGTATGTTTTCCAAAGAGACGGCTTCCGTTGTCGCGGTTGCGGAAAGTCGCCCCCAGAGGTTCAGCTTCAGATCGATCACATCATCCCCATTGCCCAAGGGGGCAGCAACGACATCAGCAATCTGCAAACGTTGTGCAAAACCTGTAACCGACGCAAAAAGGATCGACGGGATCCCCGCTTTCGCCGCCACTTTGACTGGTGAGTTGCGGTGTTTCGCCTACGCTTCTCCCTCTAGAAAAGAGAGGAGAGAGGTCTGCAAAAACAACCTCAGACAATAGGCGGAAAGCTCAAAAACGGCATTCGAGTCAGGACTCCCGGCACCGAGCCGACTTCTACTTGTAGACCTTCGGCGGGCTCAAACTTGGTGCGCACGTATCCCAATCCCAGGTACCCTTGCGAAGTCAAGCCCGCGCTGGTCAGTAAACCAATCTTTTCCCCCTGCCGCAAAATCTCTGTGCCGGGCTGAGCCTCTCCTTGAAGGCGGATCCCCCACAAAGTTTGCCGAATGCGCCGGTAGGTTACCTGCTTGGCCAAGACTTCCTGGCCAACGTAGCAACCTTTGTCAAGGGAAACAGCTCGCCACAGGCCGGCTTCTAGGGGGTTGTAGTCTGAGGTCAGCTCTCGGTCGGCGGCGGGGCGACCCGCTTCTAGGCGGAGGACTTCCCACAGCTCAGGTGGGGCCAGCTTGGCTCCGGCTTGGAGCAAGCATTCTTCAAGAGCGACTTTCTGGTCAATGGTGCCCCAGAGGGTAAACCCCGGCTGGGCAAGACCCGTGCCACAAGCCAGATGGACAGGGATCCCCTGGATCTCCACGGGGCGGTGCTCATGAGGCCCGGTCGGGATCTCTTCTGAGCTCACCACTTTCTCCAGGAGAGCCTGACTCTGGGATCCGAGCAATCCAAAACCAAAGGTCTGATCTGTCTCATCTTTCAACTGTGCTCCCCGCACCAAAGGCAGCATGCGCCCCAAACTCTGCATCAGCAGGCTGCGCCGCTGGGGTGAAGTCCAGATCCAGCAGTCTTCTTCTCCCACGTACACCGTTGCCAAATCCAGGATGCCGGCGGTGGGGGTCACGAAAACCGTGTCGGCCCCCTGCCCTGGCTGGAGGGCCTTCAGATTTTGGGTGCTTTGGTTGTGCAGATAGTCCAAGCCTGGGGATCCCTTCATGCGCAAACGGCCCCACCCGGAGCGGTCTAGAAGCAGGGATCCCGTCTGTGCAACGGGTTGGCCCTCTGTGGGAACAGCAGAAAGAAGAGACATCGCTCACCCCAGAGATGGGATTTGGTTTTCTTCTCTACCCTAGAATAGGCTAGTTCACCCTACCGTCTGTGGCAGATCCCCGGCGTACTGAACTGTGATTGAGGTTGAAGTCCACCAACAGTTGCGGCAGCTTTTGCGGCAGTCTCCCGAAGCCCTGTGGCCCCACCAGTTGACGATGGCTCGCATGGTGGCGCGAGGGTTGCGGTTGGGTCGCAGCACCTTGATCCAGGTGCCTGCTGGGGGTCAGCACCGCCTCAGTTATCTGCTGCCGGCCCTGATGTGGCCCAACCCCACCTTGCTCTGTGCCACAGCTCCTGTGCAGGCGCAAATTTTGGGGGAAGAGATCCCCTGGCTACAGCACACCCTGCAGTTGCATAAGCCCGTCCTGCAAAAAGACCGTTGGCCGGATCCCGATTTCCAGGGGTTGCTGTTGGTGGATCCCCTGGATTGGCTGCAAGCTCGCCTGAGAAAGGGATCCTCGGAAGTGCCGACAGGGATCCCTTTGATCCTGGATGGAGCCGAAGACCTGGAAGATTGGGCCTACCAGGCGCTAACGGTGACCCTGGAAGCCAGCCATTGGCAACAGCTCCGGCAAATCTTCCCTGCCGAGGCGGAGCAGCTCTCCCAGGTTCAGGTCAATTTGTCCCTTCAGCTTTTGCGGCGGCCTCTTTCCCGCTGTCTGCTTCATGCGGATGAACAGGTTCACCTGGATGCTGTGCTGTCTTTGGTGACAGGCTACCCCGGCTGGCTGCCGGATCCCTGGGATCAAATCCGCCGGCGGCTCAGCTCTGAGGGGGATCCCGTCTCCAAATGGATTTGGTGGGCCGAAACCGACCGAGAAACCGGTCGCCTCACCCTTCACCACAGCCCGGCGGCTCTGCAGGATTGGTTGGCCCCCATTTGGGCCACACAGCCGGTGGTGATTATCGGGGAAGCGCTGGATCTGGATCGCCAGGCGGAAACCTACCGGCGACGGTTGGGCTTGCCGGATCTGACGCCGTTGCGGTTTGCCTCAGGCGAGGGTTGGCCCCGTTCCGGCGGGGCGGAGCTTTCCCTTTACTTGCCGCGCCTCCCCCTGCCCAACAGCCCTCTATTTCGGGATCACCTGCTGCAAGAGCTGAAAAAGCTGATCCCTCAAGCGCAAGGCTTTGTGGTGGTGTTGGTGTCGGATCAGCCTCTGCAAGCACAGGTGGGAGCGGCTTTGGCTGCCGAATTCGGCTCACGGGTGCGGGTAAACAGCCCGTTCCCCGGCGAAAAGGGCATTTTGGTCTGCGACTGGCCCTACTGGCTGCACCACAAGGCCGGCTTGCCGCGCCCTGAGCTGATGGTGATCGCCACTTTGCCTTTCCCTTCTGTGGAAGACCCAAGGGTGGCCGGACGGGTGCAATATCTGCAACGCACCCAGCAGGACTGGTTCCGTCAGTACCTTTTGCCGGTGGCCGCTGCCCAGTTGCAACGGGCCGTCGCGCCTCTGCGGCAAAGCTCTGATTCGGGAGAAGATTCCAGCTCATCCACCCGATGGGTGGCCATTTTGGATAGCCGCATCATTGCCCGCAGCTACGGCGTCTCTCTTCTCAATGCCTTGGGGCCAACTTTGCGGGTCGAGCAGCGCAGCCAACTGTTTGTTTAGGGATCCCTGGGCCTCTTGCTCGAGTTGATGGGATGTATGGTCATTTTAAACAGGAATGAAACATTTCTGTCCAGCTCCTCTCTCCCTCTGGGAGAAGGTCTGGGGGTGGCCGCGGAAGCAGCGCGGAACGCCTGGGGAGTGTCTCAATCTAGTTTGGAATGACTATATTGAGGATTTTTTGGCTTGAGCGACTGAGAGAAGGCTTGCTCAGCATAGAGGGGAGATTTGTATCCTAGAGAGCCAAACTCAACTGGGATCCAAGCTATTCTGAGGGTGAATCACTCCTACTCACCTTCTTCTCATGATCAGTCCTGCTCTCAGCTCCGATACAGCACTGCGCACGCAAGCAGTTTGGAAGCCATTGCGGCAGGCCATTGTGGAAAGCTCGGGTTTTCGGGGATGGCTCCAGGGCCGGGAGTTGCCCACTCAGGAAGCAGAGCTGGATCAACTGGTGCATAGCTACCTCGAGCAAACCTTGTCTCACCTGGCCTATTAGGATCCCCAGAGTCCCAGCCAGAGGGGCAAGGTCAGCAAGGCGGCTAAGTACCCCACGGCCAAGGCAGTTACGGTAATTTCCCGATCCAAGTCGTATTCTTCCGTGAGCACCAGGGTGGCGATGGCGGGGGGCATACCGCTCTGCAGGACCAGCACCAGCTTGGCCAGAGGCGGGTAGGGGGTGAAGGCAAGGCCGATTCCCACCAAGAGCGGCACAATCACAATTTTGATCAAGAGGGCCACTCCGGCGGCAAGAAAGGATCCCCAGCGCTTCACCTGGGCCAGCCGCATCCCCAAAATCATCAAACTGAGCGGGATCATGCTCCAGGCAAAAGCCGCCAACCCTTGAGAGAGCCAACCCGGCAGGGGTTCGCGGGTCAGCAGTAGGCCCATAGCAAAAGACCAAAGAGCAGGGGTGCGCAGAATGTGGAGGCCCACCTGCCAAGGTTGGGCATGGGAACTGCCGTGGCGGCTGGCCACCCACACGCCAAACCCGTAGGCCATGAACAGAGTGCCCAGCAGATCATAGAACAGGGCCCAGCCAAAGTAAGCCCTTCCGGCCACAGCCAGACAGATGGGATAGCCCAAATACCCGGTGTTCCCCAGGGTGGCGGTTAGGTGAAAGCTGCCCTGCTGGGCACTGCTCCAACAGTTGGGGACATCCCCCACACCACGGTGCTGCCACCACAGCCAAGCGCTGGTCAAGGCAAACCCCAGCCCCACCGACAGCCAGCAGATCAGGGGAGCAACCCAGATTTGGCCCGACAGATCCACCCCCTGCATAAACCCGACAATGCTGAGGGGCACCCCCACCCAGAACATGAACCGCCCCAAAGCATGAGGATCCAGCCAACGCTTCCAGCCGCCGGGCAGCCCCTTCTGGAGAGCAAACCCCAGCAGCGTCCAGCCCAGCAAGGGAGGATAAACCTGAAAAAGGGTGTTGAGCACGATCAAGAGGGAGAGGGAAGGGATCCCTAGGCAGGGATCCGCCGGGGTTCTTCACGCAGGGCGAAGATGCGTTGAATCACCTCTTCAACAACGCGGTCTGGGGTAGAGGCACCGGAGGTAATGCCGATTTGCACCGGCCCGGCGGGCAGCCAACCTTCGGTAACCGTCGGGTCTTGGTGAAGGGGCTTGTGGCGGATGCGGTTGTTGGGTTGGATGCAGTCGGGGCCATCGATGTGGAAGGAAGGCAAGCCCTTGGCCAGGGCAATTTCCTGCAAGTGGGTGGTATTCGAGGAATTAAACCCCCCGATCACCACCACCACATCCAAAGGCTGCTCCAGCAGCTCGAACATGGCGTCCTGCCGCTCTTGGGTGGCATTGCAGATGGTGTTAAAGCTCATGAAGTGATTGTCTAACTCCTGGGGGCCATATTTGCGCAGCATGGTGGTCTCAAACAGCTTGGCAATGGCGCGGGTCTCCCCTTCCAGCATCGTGGTTTGGTTGGCGATGCCGATCCGCTCCAGATCGCGATCCGGATCAAAACCGGGGGAAGTGGCCTTGCCGAAGCGCCGCCGAAATTCTGCCGCATCTCCGCCCTGCAAAATGTAGCGGGCGACCCATTCCGCTTCTTCCAGGTTCAGCACCACCAGGTACTTTTCGGCAAAGGAGCTGGTGGCTACGGTTTCTTCGTGGTTGTACTTGCCGTGGATGACAGAGGTAAATTGGGCCGCGCGGTGCTTGTCCACTTGGTTCCACACGCGGGAAACCCAGGGGCAGGTGGTATCGACAATCTCATTGCCCTGCGACCGAAAAAATGCCATTTCCGATGCACTCGCCCCAAAAGCAGGCCAAATCACCACATCTTGGGGCCGGATCTGAGAAAAGTCCTTCTTGCCGTCCGGGCCTTTCTCCACAAAGCGGATCCCCATCTCCTTCAGGTGCTGGTTTACCAGAGGGTTGTGGATGATCTCGTTGGTGATCCACAGTTGCCGATCCGGAAAGCGTCGCCGCGCTTCATAGGCATATTCCACCGCCCGTTCCACACCCCAGCAAAAGCCAAAGGCTTTGGCCAGGTGAATGGTAATGTCGCCCCGCTGATAGCGGTAAGCCTGGGCGCGGATTTGCTCCACAAGGGGGCTTTTGTAGGTGGTTTGCAGCTCCAGTTGAGCCTGATCCTTGTGTTCTTCAAACCCCTTGGCGAAGTAGGTGCTGGATCCGCGCAGGGCTTTGCGCAGGGCCCGTGGGTCTTGGGGAGAGCTATCCGGGGAAGTGGGTTGGAAATAAGCCATGGTTACGGTTGGAGATACGCACTGATCAAGCAGACGGCGAAGGGATCCTGATCTCAGCTTACGCCCAGTCTCGCATCGGTGGGCCATTCCAGCATGCTTTCCCTAGGGCCAGCGACAAGATTGTCAAGTCAACTATAGAATTGCAGGTAGAATTGCAGGGGATCGAAGCCGTTGAGCCAAAGCCAGAAAGCAGAGGGATCCCTTTGGCAATTGGCCGTTATTGGGGCGGTTGATCCTGCATTTCCAGTTGGCGCACCCGTTCCTGTAATTGGCGGGCGGTGGCAGAAAAGCTGCGCCCAGGCCAGAGGAGAGAGCCCAGCCCCACCGTCAACAGGCCCAAGCCGACAGCCGCGGCAATGAGAAATCCCAAAGGCAGCTCCACCGAGCGCCACATTAAGAAATGTACGGTCAGGGTGGTGGGGTTTTGTCCGGCCAGGACTGCCACTCCCACAGCCAGCAGCAGTGTCAAGACCAAGTTGAACAGCAGCAACATCAGGGATCCCGTCGCAACAGTTCCATTCTGCCTTGTCTGCTGGGGGGTGGCTCAAGCCAGCACACTCCCGTCAGGTAGGATGGCCCCCCTGAGGTCAGCGCCGGTCAGCACTGCTCCGCCGATTTTTGCCCCGCTTAGATCGGATCCCTGCAGTTGTGCACGGGTTAGCTTGGCTTCCCAAAGGTAGGCACCGTGCAAGTTGGCTTCCCGCAAGTCGGCAAAGCTGAGATCCGCGCCGATCAAGTTGGCTTCCCAAAGATTGGCCCCGCGGAGGTTGGCCCCCATCAAGTTGGCCGAGCTGAGATCGGCGCCGCGCAAATCGGCTTCCTGCAGGTTAATGCCACTCAGCTTGCCAAAGGAGAGGTTGGCCCCTCTCAGATTCACCCCTTGCAGGTTGGAGCGCACCAAGTCCACCCCCACCAGGTTGGATTCTTGAAAGTTGCGCTCGCCAGAGGCATATTCTGTCAGCAGCTCGTCAGCAGTTGTCACTCGGGGCATGGCCGGATACTGCCATCCGTGCGTTAAGCTTAACAATTTCCGGCTGCTCAACGGGGTACTGATGACCGCTCCGAAAGACCTACGAAACGCTAACAAACACTTCCAGAGTGTTCAGTGCCTGTCGCGTCTGATACATTTACGCTGAACACTGCTGAACATCACTGTTCAACTATGCAGCGATAGCATTCTGTTTGTTTCCAAACAGAATGGCGGTATCCCGCAAAGCTTTGAGTAGAATACCCAAAGCGCAGTTTCCGTGTCGTCTTACTACCAATTTTCTGCTTTGCTTTGGCTACCATGTTGGCAGACTCGAAAGTAAACAGAAAGATCAACTGGTAGTAATCCGTACTGAACATATTATACATTATTTTCAGTATAGTTGAGCTTATTATTGACTAGAGTCATGCTCTCAAGCTAACAACCACGTTCTTGGGTGTGGTCACCGGGAGCAGCTCTGCACAGCGCAGCCAACCGAAGATAGGTACCTTGATGCGGTTGCCAGAAGTGCGAATACTCCCTTCCAGGTAAAAGCTGTCTCGCACTCCCTTGCGTTTGAAGCGGGGAAACTTCCCCAACTCACCCCGCCAGCGCTTAAGGGCTTGCTCCAAGTTGCGTAATGCCTGCTGAGGGGCGCATTTGGAGACCTGGTAGTACCAGCGATGTTCTTTCTTCACCTCGGCCACTAGGCGCTTGTGCAGGTCAATGGCGGTGGGAAGTTTTTGCTGGTTCTCCAGGGCTTGCCGACAGACTTCTAAGCCCCAGTTATAGGCGTGGCGGGCTACCCCAGCGTGTTGGGCGGCTAGAGTTGTTTGCTTGCGGTTAAGAATGAGTTGCGTCCGAAAACCCAGTAATATGCCCGCCACACCGCAAAGCGTCCATGAGTTCCGTGAAGCTTTCGGCTTGGCGCTCACAAGCCCCCTTTAGCTTTAGGTAACTCATGTTGACTACTGTAAGCTTTTCGGCCTGCTGTTGTCAGCCTCTGGTTTTGTCTGCTGGTTTTGCTGGGGTTGGGGGGGTGGGGACGGCCAGCAGGGATCCCCTGCCACGGGTTGGATGTGCAACTCCAGGTAGCCGGTGGCCGGATCCGGTTGACGGGAGAAGCGGTACTCCGGGCTATCGGCGAGGACAATTTCGGCGGTGGTGTAGATGAGGCAGCCGGGGCGCAGGTGTCCCCCCCAGGTTTGGCCTCGGGCATCGGCAACGGTGAGATGGAGATGGACTCCGTCAGGGCACAGGGATCCACTCAGGGCCAGGATCTCCAGGCGTTCCGACAACAGGTGATCCCCCGTTTGGTCGGCCAGGCGCAGGGTGGCTTGGCTAAGGCTGCCGACGGCGCTGAGGACAAACCCCGCTTGCAAGGGCTGCTGCCGGGCCAATCGCTCTAGTTCCTGCTTGAGATCTTGGCCGGGGAAGAGGCGCAAGGGATAAATCTTGAGGGATCCCGGCGGCATGGGCTGGGGCTCCTGGGGGCGGGAAGAGCGGATCCCAAGTCGCCAACCGGGCTTGACCACCGGGCGGGAGCGAGCGATCACCAAGCAGTCATCCGGCAGGGGGTAGCGGGCAGGGATGGTGGAGCCGGCGGCAATGGTGACATCGGATCCCACCTGCAAAGGAGCCACCAACACCGAGTTGGCGCCTGTTTTGCTGCGATCCCCAATTTCGGTGAAGTGCTTTTGCTGGCCGTCGTAGTTGGCGATGATGGTGCCCGCCCCGATGTTGACCTGGGATCCCAGCTTGGCATCGCCCAGGTAGGCCAAGTGGGCGGCGTTGCTGTGGGATCCAATCTGGGTATTTTTGGTTTCCACAAAGTTGCCGATGCGGCAATGATCCCCAATCTGGCTGTGGGGGCGCACGTGGGCGTAGGGGCCTATCCAGACCTGGTTGCCGATGCGGCTGTGGCTGACCACCGAGTAGAGAATGTGACAGCCGGATCCAATCTCGCTGGACTCGATCCAACTGCCCGGCCCCAGGCGGGTTCCCGAGCCAATGCGGCACACCCCTCGCAGATGGGTTTGGGGCTCGATCACCACATCGGGGGCCAATTCCACCGTTTCCTCCAGGCTGCTGCTGTCGGGATCCACAAAGGTGACCCCGGCTTCCATCCAGGCTTCCTTGAGGCGATCCTGCAAAATCTGGTACGCCTGGGCCAGTTGGCGGCGGTCGTTGATGCCCACAATTTCTTGCGGATCGGCAACATCCAGAGCGATGGCTTTGCCCACCCGCTTGACGGCATCCGTTAGGTAGTACTCCTGCTGTGCGTTGTTGCTGTTGAGATGGGGCAAAACCTGAGCCAGAGCCGGCCAGTGGAAACAATACACCCCACTGTTGATGCGGCGATTTTGCCGTTGGGCCGGGGTGCAGTCTCGCTCTTCCACCAGTTCCAGCACCCGCTGTTGGGCATCGCAAAATACCCGACCATAGCCATAGGGATCCGCCACCTGAGCCGAGAGCAAGGTTACCTCTGGGTTCATCTGGCGGTGGCGCTCCACCAGAGCTTGCAGGGTTTCTGCCCGCAGCAGGGGCACATCCCCGTTGATCACCAGCAGATCCCCCTGAAAACCGCCCAGGACGGGCAACAGTTGCTGAACGGCGTGTCCGGTGCCCAATTGCTGGGCCTGCTCCACAAATTCAACCGGGTACTCCCGCAGGGCTTGGCGCACCTGCTCTTGTTCATAACCCACAATCACCAGACAGCGGTGGGGTTTCAAGGTTAGCACCGTGCGCAGCAGCCGCTCGATCAAAGACAGGGATCCCAGCTTGTGCAGCACCTTGGGCAGCCGTGATCGCATCCGGGTACCTTTGCCCGCTGCCAAGATCGCTACCGATAGCTCCCGCTCTGCCATGTTCCTTCCCCGAACTGCCCCCATCAAGTATAGGCGGCAGGATTCTGCCCAAAGGTAGTCTGAGGTTCGCTCCAAGTTCCTGAGCTCTGTGGGGCCAAAACTGAGCTAGCTTAATGGCACATCTAGCTGGTGCAGTCCATGGCCGAGAGCAGGGATCCTGATACGCCCCCACAGGATCGTCGGTGGTTAATCCGAGAGGTGGCCGGTTGGCTGGCGATGCTGGGGGTGTTCATTCCAGGGTTGCAGCGCTTCTATATGGGGCACCAACGCTGGGGCTGGGGCTACTTGGTGGTGGGGCTGATGGTGTTCGTTCCTTCCATCCCGCTGCAGATCCTCAGCTACGGGGTACGCGCCCTTTGTTTGCTGGAAGGGCTGTGGATTCTGACCATGAGCAATGCCGATTTCGATTTTCGATTCAACCGAGAGTTGATCGAGCTGGAATGGACCAGTGTGGAAGGGCGAGAAGCCCGGGATCCCGAACAGCAGTTGGAAAGCCAGTTGAAACAGGGCTTGATCACCCGCGCTGAATATGAGGAGCGCCGCCGGCAAATCCGCAAGATTTCGTAAACTACCCGACCCTGACTACTTCGCAGTACAGGGCGGGCTTTCGGTAGCCCTGCAGTTGGCAAGCCAACCACGGACCTCTAGGCTGGTTTACGGCAGCCCCAAGTTTGGCAATCATGTTGGCCCCATTCCAGTCCGCATCCCCTTCCCATCCACAGTTTCCACACTTAAACTTCTTTCCACTGCGATAGGATTGCGCAGGGTCGGGATGAATGTGCAAACACCGGTGGCAGGTCTGCGACGTGTAGGCAGGCGGCACCAGAATCAGAGCAACCCCCGCACGCAGAGCCTTGTACTCCAAAAATTGACGGAGTTGATAAAACGCCCAACTGTTGGCCCTGCGCCGTTCGGCTTTGCTGCGCGGCTGTTGATTGACTCTTTCCCGGATCCCTGTCAGGTCTTCCAGAGCAATAGCGCTGTTTGTAGTCTTTGCCCTAGAGACAATAGCTTTGGAGATGCGATGATTGACCCACGCCTGAAAGCGCCTCTCCTTGCCAGACAGCCGTTGCAACAGTTCTCTGCATCTGCGCCGCGAACTGCGGGTGCCCTTACTGGCTTTGCGTTGAAGTACCGCCCTCAACCGCGAGTGATGGTCTCGGACTTTGTTCAACTGCTGTCCATTCCAGTTATCCCCTTCTGACGTATGGGCAATATCCGTCCTTCCCAAGTCCACCCCCAGCACTCTATCCGTGCCTTGCGGTGGGCACGGTTCCGCTTCCACACAGATTTGAATGGAGTAGGAACCGTCTTTGCGCTTGACCAGAGTGGCAGATTTGGGGTTGGAGCCTGCCAACTGTTCTCTCTGGTAACGGCCAATCGCCAGCTCAAAGCGCTCTCGACCCTCCACCGTGGTCAGCGACACCGTCCAGTCTTTCTCGCGAAACGAAAAGATACGGGCATCGTAGGTCGCAAAGCCTCTCTTGAACGCTTTGACCGGACGGTTTTTCTGTCGGGCAACTTTACGGGCGCCGGCCACCCGTCTGCAGACCTGCTGGGCCAGATTACTGGACAAGCCAAACCGAGCGCGAATCTGGTAATAGCAAAGGGATTGGAGTTTGACTGCGTTGACTACTTTTTCTGGTGTGTTTTGGTTGACCCAGTTCAACGCCTGCACAAAGGCATCCATTGTCGCATCCAACTTTGCGGCTTGCGACTGGGCTACCTTGAGCTTGCAGGAGACGGTCAGGACTTGGGTCATGGTTCTATCATAACTTCCGCATTCCTCCCGACACTGACCCTACGGGTACAGTGCGGGGCTCCTGCGATTTCTAGCTGACGCAAGCATCTGCCTGGATAGACAGCCCGATAGATGGATAATGGTTCTGGTGTTGATTTTCCCGGCAATAGCTCCCACCCAAGCTGGGCTCTTTTCTCTCCTCTGTCATTGTGCACCGCCCTTTTGCCTATCTTATGTTGCCAAATCCTCCTCTCGTAGCCATCCCCCTGTTCTCCATCGCGGCAGCCATGCTCTTGGTCTATCTGCCCATGGGGGTGGTGGGCTATGCCCGTGCCCGCGTCGGCTACGACCTGCATGCCCCTCGGGCTATGTTTGATAGGCTACCTCCATATGGACAGCGGGCCACCTGGGCCCACGCCAACGGGTTTGAGACCTTTGGGATGTTTGCGGCAGCAGCGTTGATTGCCTACATCACCGGCCCACACCCGGATCCCTGGTATTTTGGCCTCAGCGGAGATGAAGGGGTAGCTGTGCTGTGTGGGGTGTTTCTGCTGGCGCGGCTGCTCTACAACTTTTTCTACATTGCCGATATTCCCATTGGGCGATCCCTCTCCTTCTTGGCGGGATCCCTGGCCACGTTGGGCCTGTTGCTGATTAGCCTGCTGCCTTTTCTCGGCACCGGCCTGGCCTAATCTGGCGAGAGAAACTCCCCCGTCATTTGTTGAGCCTGCCGGTACCCTGGCCCAACCTGCGATACTGGAAAAGGACTTCGTCCTGCTGTCGCCAACGGCGTCCTCTGGGTGCCTCTCTTTTGTCCCACGGCCCACTATGCAACGGTCAGCCATGTACACTCTGGAACTGCTCCTGAAAGGGAACCCTGCCCCCATCGTTGTCCATCAAAAAGAGGAAGAAGCGGCCAACCGGGCCTACCAAAGCATCGTCAATGCTCTGCAGAGTGGATCCCCTCAGAGTTTGGAGCTGACCTGCGACCGCACCGGCAAAAAGGTGTTCCTGCTCACCGGTGAGCTATGTGGCGTGCAAATGACTTCCAAGTCGGGCAGCGCCAGCCCCATGGGAACCCGTCCCGGTTTTTTGGCCCAGTTGCAAAGCTGAGGACAGCCCTTTTCTCTCTGCCGCTAAGGGATCCCCATGTCTGAGGTGGCCATTCGGGTGGAGAGCCTGACCTTTGCTTGGCCGGAACGTCCGCCGGTTTTGCAGGCGTGCAGTTTTGTCATTCCCAAGGGCCAGTTGTGGATGCTCTTGGGGCCCAATGGCAGCGGCAAGTCCACTTTGTTGCAACTGTTGTCCGGATCCCTGACCCATCCCCAGCCCCTTTCGGGCCACCTGGAGATTCGCGGTCGGCTGGGCTATGTGTTTCAAAACCCGGATCACCAACTGTTCATGCCCACGGTGGGAGCCGATGTGGCCTTTGGCTTGGGGGCAGAGGCTCTGACCTTGGCGGAAATTCACCAGCGGGTGGAAACAGCCTTGGAGCAAGTCGGATTAAAGCACCTGATCCGTCGGCCCATCCACGGCCTCAGCGGCGGACAGAAGCAACGGGTGGCGGTGGCAGGGGCTTTGGCCCGGCGCAGCGAGGTGCTGCTTTTGGACGAGCCGACAGCCCTGTTGGATCCCGACAGCCAGGCGGATTTGCTGCGGTGCATCCGGCAACTGGTGGATCAAGAAGGCATCACCGCCCTCTGGGTAACCCATCGGCTGGCGGAACTGGAATGGGCAGATGGGGCGATTTTGCTCTCGGAAGGTCAAGTGCGTCAACAGGGATCCCCAGAGCAGGTGCGGCAACGGATTGAACAACTGTTTGGAGCCTGAGGGATCCCTGCGCATCCTGATCCCAAAGAGATCGCGAAAGCGCAGCTGCACCCCCCTGCCGTCACTGTTTAGAATAGGTAATGTATCCGGTTGATCAATTCGGTTGGCACAAGGTCATTATCCTGAACTTATTCCCCGTCTGGATCGGCTGGTTTTTACCTGTTGATCCTCGGTTACACCGAATCTCTACAGGTTCTGCGTCAACCGGTTACATCAGCGGGCCACCGGCCCCATCTAGTCTAAAGGAGCTTGAGAACATGGGACTGTCTGAAGTGATCGCCAAAGAGCTGGAAAATGCTCGCAACGTCTGCTCTGAGTACGGCGAAGGGGATCCCCACTGCCGTGCGGCCTGGGATGCGGTTGAAGAAGTGCTGGCAGCTCGCAGCCACCAGCCGAGGACTCCCAGCAGCCTAGAGAAGCACTGCGCTGAAAACCCAGATGCTGTTGAATGCCGGGTCTACGATACCTGATTCTCGGGAACCCCACAGAGTGGATGCTCTCTGTCGATTCCGTAGCGATCGACAGGGTTTCCTACTGGGGATCTCCGACAAAATCCAGCGGCCTGCCGGATCCCTGCCGGTAGGCTTTGCTTTCTTGGACTGGAAGGCTTGACTAGGTGCGGTTTCAGGCGCGACGTACAGAGCGCTTTCTTTTTAGGGTCATTTTGATTCAAACCAGGACACTGCACCCGCACTTAAAACGTTAGATGCACAGGGCCAGAAGGCTTTTCCCAGTACCTCGGTCGCCTTGTCCCAACCTGAAACGACTATGAAATTGTGACCTGCATCATTGCCATCCATCAAAACCAGGACAGGGATTCATCAAACTTATGGCTTATGGGATCCCCAGTGCCGGTGGAGAGCGTTTTTCACGAAGAAAGCCTCTGAGCAGAATCAGCCCGCAGCCATTGCCTCACCCACAAGGCGAAGGCTATTCCCAGCAGCAGCAGTTGGGGGAGCAGCGTCTGCCAAGTGGGATATATGCCCAGCCAGCGCAGCTTTGGGATCCCGACCAGGGGGGTGATGGGCAGCCAGTCCGCCACCTGCAGAGCGTGCAGGCCACTGCCCAAAAACTTAAAGCCCAAGTAGAAAATCAGCAGACTTAGACCCCGGAAAAAAACTCCCAGCGGCAATTTCAGCCCCACCTGCAGCAGCAAGATCGCCACCGCCACCAACACCAGGGATCCCAGGCCGATCCCCAGCCAAAAATCTTTTGCCGAGAGGGAAGAGGCCAACCCCACATAAAACAGCACCGTTTCCGCCCCCTCGCGAAACACCGCCACAAAGGCCAGAAAAGCCAAGGAAAAAACCTGACCCGTGGCCAGTGCCGCCTGCGCCTGTTCCCGCACAAAGGTTTGCCAAGAAACCACTGCAGCCCGGCGGTGCAACCAAAGGCTGACCGAGAACAACAAACCTGCTGCCACCAGCCCGGTGATCCCTTCCAGCACCTCTTGTCGCGTGTGGGTGAGCATCTGCTGGAAAAACAGCTTCACCAGCAGACCGAGCATCACCGCTGCCAGCAAGCCCGCGGATCCCCCTAGCCACACCCAGCGCTTCTGAGCCGATTGCCCGCTCTTGCTCAAAAGGGCCAGCAGCGCCACCAGCACCAAGAGAGCTTCCAGGCCCTCCCGCAGCAGAATCGAAGCAGCATCCAGGAACGTGTAGTCCGACATAGGCTCACCCAGACAGGCGGCTCAGTTTTAGCTGGAGCCAAGAGGATTTCTAAGTGGTGGCTGGGATGAACTTGAGGGCAGCAGAATTGATGCAGTAGCGCAAACCCGTGGGTGGGGGGCCATCCCGAAACACATGCCCCAGATGCCCACCGCAGTTAGAGCAGTGGACTTCTGTGCGGGGCACAAACAATTTCCAGTCCGTCTTGGTACCGATCACATGGGGAGCAATCGGCTCCCAAAAGCTGGGCCAACCGGTGCCACTGTCGTACTTGGCCGCTGAGGAAAACAGCTCCTGCCCACAGCCGGCACAGACGTAGATGCCCGCAGCTTTGTTGTCGTAGTAAGCGTTGCGGAAGGGGGGCTCAGTGCCCTCTCGGCGCAGCACATAGTATTGCTCTTCGGTGAGCAGTTGCCGCCACTCGGCGTCGGTTTTGGTGAAGGGATAAGTCTGTTGGGCCATTGCTCTTTGCTCTCCTGCTAAGCTGAGGGGTGCTGTAATCAACCCGGCCACCGCCAAGGTCAACAGCTCGCGTCGTCGCATGATGAGGTTCATCTGTTGTCGCTGTGTAAGTGGCGGGGAGGCCATCCCTACTAGGGGGATCCATCCGCCTTTGTCCGCCACCTGTGGGTTGAGACCTGCAAGCAGGTTACCCGTATCTTAACCCTTCTTTACGCTCCCTTCTGCAAAACAGGGAGATAGCCAGTATTCTATGGGTTCCATTGGCAGCTTCTATCCCCAGCTTCAGGCGCCATCCCGTTACAATGA
The DNA here is from genome assembly GCF_054058915.1 of Thermostichus sp. MS-CIW-41. NCBI lineage: Bacteria > Bacillati > Cyanobacteriota > Cyanophyceae > Thermostichales > Thermostichaceae > Thermostichus > Thermostichus sp. MS-CIW-41. Next base: position 589 of record NZ_JBSSBO010000011.1, on the reverse strand, counting down.
GCGCAGGTGGGCTGCTTGTCCAACCCTAGACGAGTCATGGAGTTTTTCCTATGCTGCTGGTCGGCTCAGGTGCAAAGTTTGTGCAGCAACTGGAGCAATCTGGGGCTTTGGCCATCTTTGTAACCCCAGAGGGGGGATCCGAAGGGCACTACCTGCGGCGGCTGCGCGGAGCTGGGTATGAGGTGGTCACCCTCTCCAGTAAGGGAATCGGGGATCTGGCCAGCTATTTGACGCGCATTCATGGGGTACGGCCTGCCACGCTGGGCAAATCGGAGCGGCGCACCTATTTCTTTCCCGCGTTGATCGAGCAGTATCGGGCCACCTTGCCCCCAAAAGCTAAGGGGTTGGTGTTCTGGTTTTACGAGGGGCATGTGTTCAGCCAACAGGAACTCTCCTACCTGGTGAAGCTGAGTCGGGAAGACAAGGGAGTGAAGTTTGTGGTGGAGCTGGGTCGAGAACGGTCAATTCGTTGGCAACCTCTGCAGAGCGCCTGAACCTGATACATTTACGCTGAACACTGCTGAACATCACTGTTCAACTATGCAGCGATAGCATTCTGTTTGTTTCCATTCGCGTTAGCGGGACGGAG
>NZ_JBSSBO010000010.1:0-82515 GCF_054058915.1 Thermostichus sp. MS-CIW-41 | reverse complement strand
TAAACAGAAAGATCAACTGGTAGTAATCCGTACTGAACATATTATACATTATTTTCAGTATAGTTGAGCTTATTATTGACTAGAGTCATGCTCTAGCGCTTAGGTCTCATGCTCAACTACCCGCCCAGCTATCCCGATCCCACTGTTGTGGACATCTACCACGGGCAGCCGGTGCCGGATCCCTACCGCTGGCTGGAGGATCTGGATTCGGAGCAGACGCGGGCCTGGATTGAGGCGCAAAACCACCTTACCTTTAACTACTTGCAGCAGATCCCAGCCCGGCAGCGGATCCGAGAACGCCTGACCCAGCTCTGGAACTATGAAAAATACAGCCAGCCCTTCAAAGAAGGGGGCCGCTACTTCTACTTCAAAAACGACGGCCTGCAAAACCAGAGCGTTCTCTACACCCAAGAAAGTCTAGAGGGCCAGGCGCGGGTTTTGCTGGATCCCAACACCTTCTCCGAAGACGGTACGGTGGCTCTAGCGGGCATTGCCATCAGCCGCGCTCGCGACAGCGGTGCGGAGTACGCTGGACGGTATCTAGCCTATGGCCTCTCCTGCTCCGGCTCCGATTGGCAAGAGTGGAAGGTGCGGGACATCGAAACCGGCGAGGATTTGCCGGATCACCTGCGCTGGATTAAGTTCTCGGGAGTAAGCTGGACCCTGGACGGGCAGGGATTTTTCTACAGCCGCTACGACGAACCGGCCCTTGGCAGCGAATACGAAAGCGTCAACTACTTCCAGAAGCTCTACTACCACCGCCTGGGCACCCCCCAGTCAGAAGATGTTTTGGTCTATCACCGCCCCGACCAAAAAGAGTGGGGCTTTGCCGGCGGGGTTACTGAAGATGGGAATTACCTCATCATCTCCGTCTGGCGGGGCACGGATCCCAAAAACCTCATCTTCTACAAAGACTTGCGGGATCCCCAGTCTCCTGTAGTAGAGCTCATCCGCGAGTTTGAGGCCGAATACAGCTTCGTGGGCAACGACGGATCCCGCTTTTGGCTGTTGACGGACTGCCAAGCTCCTCGGCGGCGACTGGTGGCCATCGACTTGGAGCAGCCTGACCGGGTGCAGGAGGTGATCCCCGAGGCGGAGGAGACCCTGCAGGGGGTTAGCTTGATCAACAATCAGTTTGTGGCCTTCTACCTCAAAGACGCCCACACCCAGATCAAGACCTTTGCTTTAGACGGCACCTACCTAGGAGAAATCCCGCTGCCCGGGCTGGGATCCGCCAGCGGCTTTGGCGGCAAGCGCTACGACACCGAGACCTTCTACACCTTCACCAGCTTCACCACCCCGCCCACCATCTACCGCTACGATTTCACCAGCGGCACCAGCACCCTGTTCCGTCAGCCCCAGGTGGATTTCGATCCCCAGGCCTACGAGGTGCAGCAGGTGTTCTACACCAGCAAAGACGGCACCCGCATCCCCATGTTTCTCGTCCACCGCCGTGGCCTGGCTCGGACAGGGGATCACCCCACCCTGCTGTATGGCTACGGTGGCTTTGGCATCTCACTTACCCCCAGCTTTTCAGTGGGTCTGGTGGCCTGGCTGGAAATGGGCGGTGTCTATGCCCAGCCAAGTTTGCGCGGCGGCGGCGAGTACGGAGAAGAGTGGCACCAGGCGGGCACCAAGCTCAGCAAGCAAAAGGTGTTCGACGACTTTATTGCCGCGGCTGAGTGGCTAGTGGCCAATGGCTACACCAACCCCTCCAAGTTGGCCATCTCCGGTGGCAGCAATGGCGGCCTGTTGGTGGGGGCCTGCATGACCCAAAGGCCGGATCTGTTCGCGGCGGCTCTACCGGCAGTGGGGGTGTTCGACATGCTGCGCTTTCATAAGTTCACCATCGGCTGGGCCTGGATCTCCGAGTACGGATCCCCGGAGAACCCGGAGGAATTCAAGGCCCTCTACGCCTATTCCCCTCTGCACAACCTCAAGCCCGGCACTGCCTATCCCGCCACCCTGATCACCACCGCAGATCACGACGACCGGGTGGTGCCCGCCCACAGCTTCAAGTTTGCCGCTGCCCTGCAGGCAGCCCAGGGGGGATCCCAGCCCATCCTCATCCGCATCGACACCAAGGCAGGGCACGGGGCCGGCAAGCCCACCAGCAAGCTGATTGAGGAAGCTGCCGACCGCTGGGCCTTTTTGGTGCAGGTGCTAGGGATCCCCTGGGACGGAACGGGAAGTTAGCGAGCTCTAGGACCCAGGCCCACCCGACCGGCATAAACTGCCGCTTCCCCCAGCTCGTCTTCGATGCGCAGCAGTTGGTTGTACTTGGCAATGCGCTCGCTGCGGCAGAGGGATCCGGTTTTGATCTGCCCGGCACGGGTGGCCACCGCCAAGTCGGCAATGGTGGTGTCTTCCGTCTCGCCAGAGCGGTGGCTGATGATGGTGCGAAAGCCGGCTTGAACTGCCAATTGGATGGCCGAGACGGTCTCCGTCAGGGTGCCGATTTGGTTGGGCTTGATCAAAATGGCGTTGGCGGCGGCGCTGTCGATACCCTTTTGCAGGCGGGTCAGGTTGGTTACAAACAGGTCATCTCCCACCAGCTGTACCCGGGATCCCAGTTGAGCGGTCATGGCTTGCCAACCGGCCCAGTCTTCTTCCGCTAGCCCATCTTCAATGGAAAGGATGGGATAGTTGGCCAGCAGTTGCTGGTAGTAAGCCACCATATCAGCCGCGCTGTGGGCTTTGCCCTCAAAGTGATATTGCCCATCCTGCAGCAGCTCGTTGGCGGCCACATCCAAGGCCAAGGCGATATCTGCTCCCGGTTTGTAGCCTGCCTGTTCAATAGCCGTCATCAGCAGATCCAAAGCCGCCGCATTGGAGTCGAGATCAGGAGCAAACCCCCCTTCATCCCCCACACCGGTGGACAGCCCCTTCTGCTGCAGCACTTGTTTTAGTACCGCAAACACCTCAGCCCCGTAGCGCAGCGCCTCGCGAAAGCTGGCCGCTCCAATGGGCACAAGCATAAATTCTTGAATATCGACGTTGTTGTCGGCGTGGGCGCCGCCGTTGAGCACGTTCATCAGCGGCACCGGCAGCAGGTTGGCAAAGGGCCCCCCCAGGTATTTGTAAAGAGGCAAGCCCACTGCTTCCGCAGCCGCTTTGGCTGTCGCCAGAGAAACTGCCAAAATAGCGTTGGCCCCCAGGCGGGACTTGTTGGGGGTGCCGTCCAGGTCGATCAGCAACTGGTCAATACGGGCTTGGTTGAGGGCATCTTCTCCCTGCAGCTCCGACTGGATGGGGCCAAGGATGTTTTCCACCGCCCTCAGCACACCCTTACCGCCGTAGCGTTTGGGATCCCCATCCCGCAGCTCGTGGGCCTCGAAGGTGCCGGTCGAAGCACCGCTGGGAACCTGCGCCAAGCCCGTTGCCCCATTGGCTAGACCCACCAGGGCTTCTAGGGTGGGACGCCCTCGCGAGTCGAGGATCTCATGGGCGGTAATCCACTCGATGGCTGTTTCCACAGTTACACCTCAGCAATTGGCTAGATAGCTCTGGCCAAAGCCAGATCCCCCCATAGACTAGTAGGTTTTTGCCCGCGATCCGGTCAGCTTCCAGAAAACTTTAAGTCTGTCCTTCGGGCACAGAGATTCTTCAAGGCTGCAGCAGTAGATTGAACATAGGCCGGCCAGAGCTTCAACCAGCCGTCGAGCGGGGTTTGCCTGGGCAAGGTGCTGCTCAGGAAGTGTTCTCCTCTTCCTTCTAGGCAAAGCGATGGCTCAGCCGCATCGGGTCGTGTACGGTGATCTTTTTCTTGTGAATGGAGATGTACTTCTTCTTGCGCAGCTCTCCCAACAGGCGGGTGATGGTGACGCGGGTTGAGCCAATGGCTTCGGCAATGGCCTGGTGAGACAGCTTGAGATCGATGGTGACCCCATCTGGGCCAGGCACCCCGAAATCGCGACAGAGGATCAACAAAAAGCTGACCAGACGGGATCCCATGTCGCGATGAGCCAGTGTCTCGATCATCATCTCCGTTTGCAAGATACGAGACGACAGGCTTTTAACCAGCAACATGGCCAGTTCGGCGTTCTCCTGTAGGGATTTCTCCACCTGCTCGATCGGCAGAGAGAGCAACTCAGTAGGCGTAAAAGCCACCGAGTGATAAAAGCGATCAGAGCGCTGTCCTGTGATAAAGGAGAGCACGCCGAAGATGCTGTTTTCGCGTAGGAGGGCAACGGTGATTTCCTCCCCCATTTCGTAGACCCGCGAGAGCTTAACGGCTCCCTTCACCAAAAAGTAAACCCGCTCCGCCGGATCCCCTGGAAAAAAAATGGTCTTCCCGCGCTCGAACGTTTCGATAACCGGAGGATGGTGAGGGCCTCCCAATTGCTTGAAGGCTGTGATCAGAGATTTTTCCGCTACGGCCACCGCCATACTCATCAACCTTTTAAGGTCAGTTTATACCTAAGATCAACCTACTAAGATCAATCTAGAAGCATTAGGCTAGGTTGCAACCCATTGACTTCAGAATCTACGAGGATACCAAGATTTACCCTAAAGTAGAAGGTTCTGCCTAGGTATCTTTGTAGCACGCGCTACATTTTTGAGTCTCGTTTTTGCCCCAGAAAGGGATCCCCAACCGAAAGCAGGGGTTAGGATAAGAGCCATTGTCGCTGGGGGTTGCGTCGGCCCTTGGCGGTAGAGAGTGGAGTGGGTTGGAACATTCTATCTATCTATCTATCTATGGGGATCCCAGAGGTTATCGTTGCTGCACCTTCTCAACTGAGCCGCCAGCATTTCACAGTGCGGATGCCGGATCCGGCCAATCACCTGCTGGAGGTGGAACTGCAGATCCAAGAGGTGGATCCAGAGGTGCCTTTGCGGCTGCGACTGCCGGTGTGGACGCCGGGATCCTACTTGGTGCGGGAATATGCCCGTCATGTGCAGGAGTTTCAGGCGGCAACTGAGCAAGGGATCCCTTTGGCCTGGCGGAAGGTGGATAAGAATACCTGGCAAATCGATCCGCCGGGCTGTTCTGCTGTGAAGGTGTGCTATCGGGTCTATGCCTATGAGCTGACGGTGCGCACGAACCATCTGGATTTGACCCACGCCTATTTCAACGGGGCAGCGCTCTTCCTCTACGTGCCCGGTCGCGAGCGGGAACCCTACACTTTGACGGTGATCCCCCCCAAGCCGGATTGGCACATCGCCACCAGTTTGCGGCCCTTGACCTCTCCTTCTGAGGATCCCACTTCCGGCCAGTCTTTTGTGGCGGAAGACTACGACGAGCTGGTGGATAGCCCGGTGGAGGTGGGTCCACATCGAGTGCAATCGTTTGAGGTGGAAGGGATCCCGCATTACCTTGTGGTTTGGGGGTCAGGCACTCTGGATGTCGATCGGGCCGTTGCCGATGCCAAGGCCATTGTCAAAACCACAGCCGCGTTTTTCGGTGGGCTACCCTACGACCGCTACTGGTTCATTGTGCATTTGTCGCCGGGAGGATTTGGTGGCCTTGAGCACAAGTACAGCACCACCCTTCTTTACTCTGGGCTGGAGCTGCATCAGCCGGAGTCCTATCGGCGCTTTTTGTCTTTGCTGGCCCACGAGTTGTTTCATGCCTGGAATGTCAAGCGTCTGCGTCCGCTGGCATTGGAAAAGATCGATTACAACCAGGAAAATTATCTGGAATGTCTGTGGTTTTGTGAGGGGGCGACCAGCTATTACGAAAACGTCATCTTATTGAGGGCAGGGATCCTCAGTGCCGGCGATTTTTTAAAAGTTCTTTCCGAACAGATTGGCCGCTTGCAGCGTACTCCGGGCCGGGCCGTGCAATCGCTGCGGGAATCCAGCTTCGATACCTGGATCAAACTCTACCGCCCCCACGAAAACACCCTCAACAGCCAGGTTTCTTATTACTTAAAAGGGGCTTTGGTCTGTTGGCTGCTGGATCTGCACATCCGTCACCTTTCCGGCGGTCAGGGATCCCTGGATACGGCTTTGCAGGATCTGTGGCAGCGCTTTGGTCGGTCAGAGAAGGGCTACAGCGACCAAGACTTGCGGGAGGCGTTTGAGCGGGCAGCCGGTGCCGATCTTGGCCGGTTTTTCTCCGCCTATGTGGAAGGCACGGAAGAGCTAGACTACAACACTTACCTACACCCCTTTGGCCTCACCCTTAAAGCCCACTTCAGCCGCCCCAACCCCATCCCATACCTGGGCCTTAATTTCAACGGCGAGGGCAATCGCATCAGCGCAGTAGAGATGGGATCCCCGGCGCAAAAAGCGGGCATCTGGGCCGGCGATGAGCTGGTGGCCCTGGATGGGTTCAGGGTGAGCGCTGCCAACTTGGCGGAACGCTTGACGGCCTATCAGCCCCACCAGATCATTTGTTTGAGCGTTTTTCAAGCCGATCAGTTGAAACATTTCTGGATCCCGTTGGATCCCCCTCGGCCCGATGTCTACACGTTGGAGGTGTTGCCTGAACTGACTCCTGCTCAAGAAGCCCTTCAGCAAGGCTGGCTGGGATCCCTTGTCGGCGCCCAGCTTCGGTCAGAGGCAGGTCCCCATCTGCTTGAAAATTCACCTATCTCCTCCTATCATGTTGAGGCAAGCAGGTAATCCAGTTAACTGGAAAGAAAAGTAACAGCAGCAGAGGACAGGAGTATCTGATGGACTTAGTTTTGGTTTTATTGATTGGGGCAGCTGTTGGTTTCTCGGTAGGCATTTACGTTGCTCGCCAGTATGGGGCCAGTCCTAAACTGGAAATCTGGAAACGAGAGATTATCAGAGATATATCTTCGCAGCTAAGCCAACACAGCCAAAAACTCAACGACCCGGACAAAGCACTCATCAAGTTGAGCGAAGGATTGGTAGACAAGATTTCTCAAAAGTTACAGGAAAAGTTACAGGCCGTCCAAGCTACCCTTGAAGAGTTTAAATTTCGCCTTGCTGACAGCCAGCAAAGCTTGCTACAGGACTGGGGCAGAGACTTTCTACAAGCTATATCTGTAAAGTTGGCCGAACATGGCCAGCAACTGAACAATCAGCTAGCCATTCTGGAAAATCTAGTGGAAGAGGCCAAAGATATTTATCGGCAACTACGGGTTACTATTCAAAGTTCTCATGGATCCGAGATATGCCCAACTGCAAATCAGGACTCAAATCAGGACTCCCAGAATGAGCAGGTTACTCAGGTCATTGGTAAAGCACCAGATCCTGAGACACCAGACGAAGTACTAAGAGACAAGGATGGGACAGCTATCGTCGATATATCAAAGATAGAGTCGTTCTTAAACTCAAAAAACATAAAGATAAAAAGCATAGCTGCGGAAGAAAAAGAGGAAAAGCTAGATCAAATAGCCGCCTTTATGGGCAGTCAGTACTCTTTGATCAAAAGATTCTATGGAATGATTAAGTCAAGTATGAACAGCGGAAACTCTTTCTCAATAAACCTTAGAGACGAACCTCAACAAGTAATTGTCACAACTTGCCAGGTTGCCACAGAGCTATACAAGATTGCATTTTTGGAAGAGTATAGATACTTCAGAGCGCCTAGGTGTCTGCTAGTAGCAAGAGCCAGCAGATCTCGACAAGCACTGAATTTTCTCTCAGGAAACTGGCTAGAGAGATACGTTAGGAATAGGTTGATTTGCCTTGCTAAAAGGCAAACTGGAAAGATTGATTTTTCTCACATAGCAAATGCCAAAGTTACTTTGTCAAACGGAGATGATTTTGAGATGGATCTTCTCTTCCACGTTAATGATCAATTTTACTGGGTAGAGTCGAAGACAGGTGGGTACCAAGATAAAGTACAAAAGTACTCCGAGATTGCTTCTGACCTTGGTCTTCAGAGAAACCAAGCCATCATAGTTTTGGCCGACGTTAGTCAAGATGCAAAAACCAGTCTATCCTCTCTCTATCATTTGTCGGTCATCAGTGTTGATGAGGTTGAGGCTACATTTGAGAGGATCTTAAAAAGTCACCTTCGAGAAGTCTGAAAGGCACCCAAGAGCATTAGCTTAAGCCACAATTTTGACAGCTTGTTCCATACACCACCAGGGATCCTCCGCAAAAGCCGGCATGGGCGTGCTGCCCGCCTTGCCCAAGATGGCCAGCCGAACTTCCCGATCCAGGCGGGATCCGGCCCCGTAGGGATCTTCTGAGGGAGGTTCCAGCCGTTGCCCCAGAGGGGGCATCACCATAATGCCTGGCTGCATGCTGGTGCTGCTGACCCAGATTTTGAAGCGATCCACCGCTACGTCTGTTCCTTCTGGCAGCTGCATCTGCAGCAGGTAGCGGGGGCCAGAGCCAATCAGCAGGCTCTCGTTGGGGCGTAAACGGGCAGGCAGATCTGGTTGATAGGGGTAAACCAAATCCACGCTGTACCGCCGCTCGTCAAAGACGGTGACATAAACATGCACTGGAGTGGGGGCTCTGTTTCTCAAGGCAATGGCCAGGTTGCGGCCTGCTTGGATTTGCACTTTCCCTTGGGGATCCCGCGGCAGGGGGCTCACTTCGGCAGGGGCAGAGCTGCTGGCCGGGGTTTCCAGTTGGAGAAATTCCACTTCCAAGATGCTGCTCAGCGCATCGCTGGCAGGTTGCAGGTTCAAAAGATTACCAAAAGCAGCCACGTGCTCCAACAGCCGCACCAGCTTGCGAGGCAGGGCCAGTAGCTTCTTCACCGGGATCCGGAAGGCCGCCAGAGCCACCTCTTCCCCCCGCCGGTAAAAGTGATAAGTGGCATCGGGCAACAGCTCTACCCGCAAGTCCGCTGCTTCCGGGTCTGTGTAGGTCAGAAGCGGTGAGGCCGGCAAGGCCGCCAGCAAATCGGCAACGGGCATTTGCACTTGACTGGGATCCGCACAGGTGAAAGCCACCCGCAACGGCTGGAATCGGATAGAGGACATGGGGAAAACCTGGAACGGAGTCTGCCGTATTCTCCTGCTCTGAGGTTGCCAGGCAAGCAAGCCAAGCTCTATATTACCTGCATTACCTGCTCATTACCTGCTCAGTTCTCTCGACTGGGCTGTGGCCAAGTCAGCTCTCGGCCAACAGACTCCCAACAGGCCATAGCTCCGTAATCAAACTTAACACCAAAGGCAAATGGAACCATTGGGAAACTATCCCGGATCCCATCTGCAAATGATCTCTTAATAGTCTATTCTTGATCCTGTTGTCGGGTTTGTGGCTGGAGTGGAGCCCACCTCTCCTCTTTCTAGGCTGATCTACGGAGAACCATGTTTAGCAAAGCTTTTTCTTTTCAGAAGGTGTTTGCGCCAGCGCGTCGTCGGTTGCTTGTCCTGCTGTTGGCTGCGTTGATGGCTGGGTTTGGCTGGGGTCTGGCTCCAGTGTTTGCAGCTAGGGATATTCCTGCAGTGGCTCTGTCGCCAACTGAGTCTATTACCTTTACCGAAGCCCAGTTGGCCAAAGGGAAGAAGCTATTCAACACCGCATGCGCCCAGTGCCATGTGGGCGGCCAGACCTATCCCAACCCGGATGTGAGCTTGAAGCTTTCGGATCTGGAGGGAGCAACTCCCCCACGGGATAATGTGCTGGCGATTGTGGATTACATCAAGAATCCAGTCACCTATGACGGGGTGGAGTCTCTGTTGGAGTATCACCCCAACACCCAGCTCACCAGTGAGTATCCACGTCTGCGCAACCTCACCGACGAGGATCTGAAGCTGATTGCGGGCTACATTCTGGTGCAGGCCAAGACCGTTCCCGGCTGGGGTGGTACCAAGAACGAAAGCCACAGCGACCTATCAGCCTATCTCTAATGCCGCATCTGGATCAGAAGTTGCCTATGAGATGGCGGATCCCGTCTCGCCTCTGGGCCTGGGTCGGGATCTTAGCTTTGTTGTGGCTGGGGCTGGCCAGTCCGGTGGCTGCCCGCATTGATCCTTACGTGAACCAGTATTTGCGGGTGAGTGGCCCTGTGGAATTGCCTCTAGATGCCGCAGGGCATACCCTCACCTTTACCCCAGAGCAGCTAACGGACGGCAAAAATCGTTTTCAGTCCGCCTGTTTGAATTGTCATGTGGGCGGTGCCACTTTGCCGGCTCCCAACATTTCCCTCTCTTTGAAGGACTTGCGCGGTGCCACTCCACCCCGAGATACCCTTCAAGCCTTGATAGAGTACCAGCGGGATCCCCGCAGCTACGATGGCTCGGATTCCAGCTATGGATGCCGACCTGTACCCCCTTCCTGGATGGACGACGAAGCCGTAAACTACCCGGCTCCGACCGCTAAGCGGTACGGAGCGGGCTTTCAGTAGCCCTGAGCCTGTTCTGCTCTACCAGAGAACAAAACAGGCCCGGACCTCTAGGCTGGTTTACGACAGCCCCCAAGAGCGCAATCACATTCGCACCATTCAAATCCGCATCCCCTTCCCATCCACAGTGCCCACACTTAAACGACTTGCCACTGCGATAGGATTGCGCAGGGTCGGGATGGATGTGCAAACACCGGTGGCAGGTCTGCGACGTGTAGGCAGGCGGAACAAGAATCAGAGAAACCCCTGCAACCCTCGCCTTGTATTCCAGAAATTGACGTAGTTGGTAGAACGCCCAACTGTTGGCCCTGCGCCGCTCGGCTTTGCTGCGGGGTTGTTGATTGACTCTTTCCCGGATCCCTGTCAGGTCTTCCAGGGCGATAGCGCTGTTAGTAGCTTTTGCCCTAGAGACAATAGCTTTGGAGATGCGATGATTGACCCACACTTGAAAGCGTCTCTCCTTGCCAGACAGCCGTTGCAACAGTTCTCTGCATCTGCGCCGCGAACTGCGTGTGCCCTTACTGGCTTTGCGTTGGAGTACCGCCCTCAACCGGGAGTAGTGGTCTCGGACTCTGTTCAACTGCTGTCCATTCCAGTTGTCCCCTTCTGAGGTATGAGCGATATCTGTCCTTCCAAAGTCCACCCCGATCACCTTGTCGGTATCTTGTTGCTTGGGTGGCTTTTTCTCTACGCAAATCTGGATGTAGTAGGAGCCATCTTTGCGCTTGATCAGCGTGGCAGCTTTTGGGTTGGAACCAGCCAGCATCCCACGCTGGTAGTTACCAATGGCCAGTTCAAAGCGTTCTCTCCCTTCCACCGTGGTCAGCGACACCGTCCAGTCTTTTTGACGGAACGAAAAGATACGGGCGTCGTAGGTAACAAAGCCGCTCTTAAACTCCTTGACGGGACGCTTTTTCTGCTTAGCCACTTTGCGGGAACCCGCTACCCGTCTGCACACCTGTTGAGCCAAGTTGCTGGACAAGCCAAACCGGGCTCGAGTCTCGTAGTAGCAAAGGGATTGCAGCTTGACCGCGTTGACGATCTTCTCCGGCGTGTTCTGGTTGACCCAATTCAAGGCTTGGCCAAAAGCCTCCATCGTCGCGTCCAATTTGGCGGCTTGCGACTGGGACGCCTTGAGCTTACAGGAGACGGTCAGGACTTGGCTCATAAGTTCATTGTAATTCATCAAAGCGCATTCCTCCCAGCACTGACCCTACGGGTACAGTGCGGGGCTCCTGCGATTTCTAGCTGAACTCCCCTCTCCCTCTGGGAGAAGGGTTTAGGGGTGAGGGTTGACGGCTTTCAAGATTGAAAAAGGCGGGAATAGAGCTGTTGGTGGACTTGACAATCGCGTTCTTGTAGGAGGGTGAAGCTGCCCAAAGCCGGCCAGCTGGGGGAGAGGTTTGGCCTTTCGGCCCGCTTCACAACCGGCAGGATCTCTTGGTGTACCACTGCCTCGATGGGCTCGTACAACTGAGCCAATAGGCTTTGCCCCTCGGTATGCCCCAAAGGTACCAGACGCACCGCTGCCGAGACCAGCCCAGTGAGGGAGGAGAACAAGAAGGCACGCAGGGTATCTTCCAACCCAATGCCCGCCTGAGCGCAGATCCAGCCAAACACCACGGAATGATGCAGTGGATCCCCCTCTGCCTTGGGGACAGAGATTCCCCAGGTGCGTTCTGCCAGTTGAGCTAGGCGTTTCCCCAAATCTAGGCTGGCTTGGCGCGGCTCTGCCGCCCAACGGGTTGCTTGCAGCTGTTGCTGCAGCTTCTCCACTCCCGACTCGGATCCCAATCGGGATAGACGATGGGCCAAGGCACAGGCTCTGCCCTCGGTGGGGGCTAGGCCCATGTGTAAAACCCCCAGCAGATATTGCTGCACCCCAGCCCGATCGCGAAGTTGACCCGCTTGAACGGCAGCTTCCAAGCCCCAGGAGTGGGAATAGGCCCCAATCGGCAGAGCAGAATCGGTAAGTTGTAGCAACAGATAGAAAGCGCCGCTGGATCCTAGAGAAGCAAGTCGGGGGGAAAATTCACCACGCATTTTCGCGAAGCTTTAGCGGGGGCGGATCAGGCCGTAGCCACCGTGGTTGCGGACGTAGATAACGTTGATCTCGCCATTTTCGATATTGCGGAAAACGTAGAAGTCGTGATCCACCAGCTCCAACTGGTGCAACGCTTCCTGAACCGTCATGGGTGGCATGGCGAAGTATTTGGTGCGCACCACCTCTGCGGGTAACTCCGCTTGCCGTTCCGTATTTAGCGGATCGGTGACGGGCTGCTGGGCCACTGCCACGGAGGTTTTGGGGGTGTGGCGGACGCGGTGAATGCCGTTCCGTTCTTTGTATTTGCGCAACTTGCGGGCCAGCTTGTCGGCCACACGGTCGATGCTGGCATAGAGGTTTTCGCTGCTTTCTTCCGCCCGGATCACGGTGCCATTGGCGTAGACGGTCACTTCGGCAGATTGGCTGGCACTGATACGGGGGTTGCGGGCTACCGATAGATTGACATCAACCTCACTGGTGATCTGGGCAAAATGACTGACAGCACGCTCAATTTTTTCTTGAACGTAGCTGCGGATGGCGTCGGTAATCTCGACGTTTTTCCCTTGGATCACAAGCTTAGTCATGAGGACTCTCCCAGTCATGTCGGTTTATACCTGAGATAGCGCCTCATCCCCACCCGGGATCCCTCTAACTCTGGAAAGCGATCCCAGCTCACAGGCGACGTCAGCCCTTTAATTGGCAAAAATGGAGCCCTGTCATCAAGGGTGAGCAGATCGGCTTTGGGAGTGGCACTAACCTCTTGGGTTAAGTCTAGGTTAACATCTCGCTCAAGGATCTCTGCCAGAGGTTAAGAATAAATTTAGGCTCTCTTAATGTTTCAGAGATGTTGAATTCCAGATTTTCCCGAATCGCAGGAGCTCTGTAGAGAAGCGGGATCCCCGCCCTGCAAGACATGCACTTCTATTGGCTGTGTTGAGTGTCTTTGGGAAAGGTTTTTTAGAGTTTAAGTTGCAAGTTCCTCAGCCAAAAGCCAAATCTATCATCAAACCCATAGACAGATCTAGCCTGCTAAAAATCTTCCTGAGCTGGATTTTGAGTTGGTTAAACAATGTCTCTAACTCTGACCTGTTTTTGAGAGACTAAACTTGGGCCGTATTGCCCATAAGCTCGGCAATCCAGATGCTTCAGCTTTCCTCCAGGGTATGTTGGTATTATCCTACAGCCTAGCAGCATCTTGATTGGATAGCCATTGACAGCAAAAATGAAGGGATATTGATATAAATTAAGCTTTTTATCGATTTTTTATCAATATGAGGCTTTCGACTTGAGAGATGGTGTTGTTGTCGGTATTAGCTTTGACAAGCCTGTTGTTCACTGTTCCATGCTGTAAGGTTTCTATCGGAGAGCTACATAAGTACATAAGAACTTGGAACTCGGTTCTGCCGCTGCAGTCACCTTGAGGAGCGGTGGGGAGAAGGCCAACTCTTTCCGGGGTGGCTGAAATGCTACCCTCGAAACCAGCTTGGTGTGCAAAAGGTGGGGCAGACTGGGTGGGCGGAGGGATCCCGTTGAAGGCGGCAGAGCTTTTAGACAGAGCAGAAGAGGCTCTACAGGAGCAGTTTCAGGCGGTGGAGAAGACCCTCAGAGAGAACCTGGCGCGGGTGCTGCGGGCCTTTCGCGACCAGCGGGTGGGATCCCATCACTTTGCCGGGGTGTCGGGGTATGGCCACGACGACCAGGGGCGGCAGGTTTTGGATCGGGTGTTTGCCCAGATTATGGGCTGTGAGGCAGCAGTGGTGCGGCTGCAGATGGTGTCTGGTACCCATGCCATTGCCTGTGCTTTGTTTGGGGTGCTGCGTCCGGGGGATGAGCTGCTGAGCATTACCGGCCCCCCTTACGACACCCTTGAAGAGGTCATCGGTCTGCGGGGTTCCGGGCGGGGATCCCTACGGGAGTTCGGCATCGGTTACCGCCAGTTGGATTTGCGGGAGGGAACTGTTGATTGGCAGGCCCTGAAAACCGCCCTCAGACCGCAAACCCGGTTGGTTCACATTCAGCGCTCCTGCGGCTATGATTGGCGGCCCAGCTTTTCCATTGCCCAGATTGCCGAGATGATCCAAATGGTCAAAGCGCAAAACCCCGAAGTTGTGGTTTTTGTGGACAATTGCTACGGCGAATTTGTGGAAACCCAGGAGCCAACCCATGTGGGCGCAGATCTGATTGCCGGATCTCTGATCAAAAATCCGGGGGGCACCCTCGTTCCCGCAGGGGGCTATGTGGCCGGGCGGGCAGAGCTGGTGGAGCAAGCGGCCTGTCGGCTGACGGCTCCGGGCATTGGTTCGGAGGGGGGGGCGACTTTGGATCTCAACCGCCTTCTGTTTCAAGGCTTGTTCTTGGCCCCGCAGATGGTGGCCGAAGCGGTGAAGATCGCCCATCTGGCGGCGCAGGTGTTTTCTGATCTGGGCTACCCGGTCTCGCCTCTGCCTCAAGCTCCTCGCACCGATATCATCCAGGCCATTCAGTTGGGATCCCCGCAAAAGCTGCAGGCTTTCTGCCAAGCGATTCAAAACAGTTCTCCTGTGGATTCCTACCTCACCCCAGTGCCGGAGGTGATGCCCGGTTATGCAGACCCGGTGGTGATGGCAGCAGGCACCTTTATTGCCGGGAGCAGCGCCGAGCTGTCTGCCGATGGGCCGATGCGGGATCCCTACACCGTCTACTTGCAGGGGGGAACCCATCTCTACCATGGGCGGCTGGCCCTAGAAGCCGTCTTGCAAGCTTGGGAAACCCTGTAGGCCAACAGTTTGCTCTCGGCTGAAACAGCAAGGAAGGGGCAAGCCAACAACCTCAAAACTCAGCACGAAGTTGGCAGAAGTTGTCGTCTCTGACCAACTTTTCGCTCAATCAATCAGGGGGTAGGATCAGTCTACAGTTGCCATTCTTTAGAAAGGGATCCCTTCCGATGTTGAGCTGGTATCGTTCTTGCGCATCTCCTCGCCGTTGGGGATCCCGTTTGACTCTGGCTCTGGTGGCATTGGGGTTGGCCGGCGGCTGTCGGCTGCTGGATCGGGTGGGAGAGAGAGGCTTGCCGGTGGGATCTGCGCTGACCCGTTCTGCTCTGTGGAGAGGCAGCCAAACCGTGACGGGAGCGCTGGAGGTGGGAGATCAAGTCAGCCGCCAGTACGGCAGCTTTTGGGATGGGATCCCCGTCACCGCTGAGCCGGGACAGATTTTGATTGCGGCCCTAGAGAGCGAAGATTTTGATGCTTATCTGGAGCTGGTGGACGGCCAAGGGCGGGTGATTGGCTTTAACGATGACTCTGGCCTGGATGTGAATGCCCTGTTGGCAGTGCGTCTGCCGGAGGGAGGCACCTATACCCTGCGGGCCACCAGCTTTGAGCCGGAATCCACCGGCAACTACCGGCTCACCTATATCCTCACCCAGGTAGATTGGCAGGAAAGCCTATCGGGCCGTCTGCAGGAGGGATCCCTTCAGCACCCCGAGGATGGCAGTTGGATGGACGAATATCCCATTGCCGCCCGCGCCGGCCAGATCCTGATCGCTTCCATGACCAGCTCCGATTTCGATGCCTTTTTGCAGCTGCTGGATCCCAGTGGAGAAGTCAGGGCTTGGGATGATGACCAAGGGGGTGGAACCGATGCTCTGATGATTGCCTTTCTGCCCCGCACCGGCACTTATACCCTGCGGGCCAACACCCATAAGCCACGAGAAGAAGGAGCCTATAGGTTACAGTACGCCTTGCGCTAGCCCCTGCTCGCCCAGATTCCCTGTCTTACAGCTTGGATAAGGGGGCTTGTGAGCCTTCTGATGCTGATGTCGAGATTTTGACAGGAATCATCGTTTTTTAACGCCTAATGTTGATATATGTCAGGAGTTGCCAGTTTACCTTCCTAAGATCCTCACAAAGCCAGAAGGGGCACTGCTTGCTGAGCTTTGTGGGAAAGCATAACATCTTATCCTAAGTTGTGACGGAGCTGAAATATTGTCCTCGGGGATGAGGTCTTTTTTCTAGAATCGAATCGATGGCCTAGACCATTCTTTTGCAGTTCAGCCCCTATCTCCACAAAATGGATGCCATGACTCCTGAAATGGTACGCCAGTTTTGGTCTTTGGTCAGCGAGATTGGCAGGCCAGATTGGCTAACAAAGCGTGACGATGACTTGGTGAACCTGCTTCTGAGCGCCTGTCAGAAAAAACACGCCCTCAGCAGTGTCGATGCCTCAATTCTCAATCGCTACATCAGCATTCGCTTGCCCTTGATTCGCGATATCCTCGTGGATTAAACCTAGAGAGGACAAGGTTTTCCCATCATGCTGGCCGCACAAATCACCTTGCTGGTCTACGGGGCACTGCTTTTGGTGGGCGGAGCAATCGGCTATAGCAAAGGCAAAAGCTCCAAGTCTCTCATCGGGGGGCTGGTTGGGGCCGCCCTCAGCGGAGTCAGCTATGGGCTGCTGGGGGTGGATCCCCGCTGGGGGCTGGGCTTGGGCCTGGGGACGACAGTGCTGGGATCTATCGTATTCGCCCTGCGCTACCGCAAAACCCGAACGTTAATGCCTGCCGGCTTGATGTTCATCCTCAGCTTGGGAGCAGCTGTCCTTCTGGGACTTAGCTTTGGAGCGGCCTAGGCGACTTCTGGTTGCGCCGGTGGGGTGAAGTTTGTTGAACATTCGATGTAGTCAATTTCGATGTAGTCAATTTTCAGCTCTCGGCCCGAGCGAATCTCTTCCATCGGGGATCCACAGTTGGGGCAAGCATAGCGCCGGCCTATTTCTGGCTTGTATTCTTGGCCGCAGGGATGGCAATAGGCAATGAGCGGCGTTTCCCGGATGACCAACTGGGATCCCTGTAGGAAAGTACCCTGGGTTTGTGCGGCATAGGCAAAGGTTAGGCTGGCCGGCTCTACACAGGTGAACTGTCCTACCACCAGGTGCACCCGAGCGATCTGAGGCTGTCCCGGCTGACTTTGCCACCAGTCACGTAGTGTTTGGATCAAGGCGCGGGTCATGTCGGTCTCGTGCATCTCTTACCTCCAGTCGCCGGCCATTTCTGGCGTCGCCTCCGGGTGGATGTAGGCGGGCTTCTCTCGGCGCGGCAGTTGCCCAGATACCACCAAATGGGCCAGCGTATCGCAAATAACTCGGGTGGCCATTAGAGCTGTGATATCGCTAATGTCGTAGGGGGGAGAGACTTCCACCACCTCCAGGCCACAGATCGGTGCTTCCCGCACAATGCGCTTGAGCAAGTAGAGCGCTTCCCGCGGCAGCAGCCCACCCGGCTCTGGCCAGCCTGTACCGGGTACAAAGCCGGCATCGATGCAGTCGATATCGAAGCTGATGTACACACAATCGGTGCCGTCTAGGGCTTTTTCGAGGGCGAAATCGGCGGCTGCATCCAAGCCCATTTCGGTGATGTCGGTAACGGTGAGGATGTGGGTGGCCCGCTCCCGGCACACCTTCACCCCTTGCCGTGGCACTTGCCAGCCACCAATGCCCAGTTGCACCAGGTTGTGGGCCGGTGCGTTGCGGATGTTGGTGGCATGAAACCAAGGCTAAGCCTCGACTCACCTCTTGCTGCCAACCGGATAGGGAAAGCCTCGCTTCCTTGGCCAAAGCCGCTTGGGCTTCGGTAGAAAAGCCGTTATTTGCGTTCGATTCGGTGGTCATGGCTGGGATCCCCCATTAGGTGGTGTATTCGGCGTTGATGCGCACGTAATCGTAGCTGAGATCGCAGCCCCAGGCCACGCCCTGGCCGGATCCCTGATGGAGATCCACGGTGAAGGTCACCGGATCCCCTTTCAAGTACTCAGAGGCTGCCTTGCGATCGAAAGCCAGGGGCATTCCCGCCTGCATGAGCAGAAAATCCCCCAGACGAATATCCAACCGGCGGCTGTCAAAAGGGATCCCGGCTCGGCCGGCGGCGGCTGCCACCCGTCCCCAGTTGGGATCGTTGCCAAAAGCTGCCGCCTTCACCAAGGGAGAGCTGGCGATCACACGGGCCATATGCCGGGCTGCCCCATCATCCACAGCCCCACACACCCGAATTTCCAGCAGCTTGGTAGCTCCTTCCCCGTCGCGGGCAATGGCCTTAGCCAGATGAATGCAAACTTGGTTGACCATCTCCGCCAAAGTCTGGGCAGCTTCTGTGCCGGCTTGCAGGGTTGGGATCCCACTTTGGCCGTTGGCCAGAGCCAAGAGCATGTCGTTGGTGCTGGTATCCCCATCCACCGTGATTTGGTTAAAGCTGAGGTCGGCAGCTTGCTTGAGGATCTGCTGCCACAGGCGGGGATCCACAGCCGCGTCACAGGTTAAAAAAGCCAGCATCGTGGCCAAGTTGGGGTGGATCATGCCGGATCCCTTGGCAATGCCCCCCACCCTGACGGTGTACCCGTCGATCTCAGCTTGCAGGGCAACGCTTTTGGTCACCAAGTCGGTGGTGATGATGGCGCGGGCGGCGCTCTCCCCCCCCTCTGGAGAGAGGCTGTCGATAAGGCCAGGCAGGGCTGCTTGGATTTTCGGCATTTCCAGTTGTCGCCCGATAACCCCTGTGGAGGCCGTGAGCACCTGATGGGCCGGGATCCCCAACCGTTCTGCCACCCAGAGGGCCAGTTGGGCGTTGTTGCGCTCTCCTTCTTCTCCGGTACAGGCGTTGGCTTGCCCAGCATTGCAGAGGATGGCCCGCACCGGCTGCTGTTGGGCGAGGATCCCTTGGTTGTAGGTAACACAGGCTGCTTTGACCTGATTGGTGGTAAAAACGCCTGCCCCAACCGCATCGCACTCGGAAACGATCAAAGCCAGATCCGCAGCTCCTGAGGGCTTGAGGCCGGCGGCCACTCCAGCGGCTCGAAATCCTCGCGGGGCTGTAACAGCACCTGCAACCGGTTTAAATGGGGATCCCATGTGTTCCTTGGCCAGAGGGTGGTCGGCAACATCATACCGACTTGCTGCTCCGATTTGGGTCATCGCAAGCTTTCCGTGAGAAACTCTCTGGAAACCGGTTCTGAGGGAAAGAGTTGTAGTTACGCCTACCAAGCAGAGGCGGCAGAGAGGGTTATTTTGAAAGTGTGTGCTTCCTCCGCTCCGGGAATTGCCAGCCATGCCCACCCCTGTCATTACCCTCAACCATGTCAGCAAGGTCTATTCCAATGGCACGGTGGCTTTGCAGGACATGAATATGACCATCCAAGAAGGGCAGTTCGTTAGCTTGGTGGGGCCATCCGGCTGTGGGAAAAGCACAGTGCTACGGTTGGTGGCAGGTCTGGGGCATCTGACCACAGGCTCTATCGAATGGGGGCAAAATCTTGAGAAGGATGCTCCCCAAGGGGAACCCAAGTTGGCCTTTGTGTTTCAGGAACCGGCCCTTATGCCTTGGGCGACGGTGATGGACAATGTGGGGCTACCCTTAAAGTTGGCAGGTGAGCCCAAGCCAAAAGCCAATCGAGATGTCTTGGAAGCTCTGCAACTGGTGGGCCTGCGGGGGTTTGAGCGCAGTTTTCCCCGCGAGCTATCGGGCGGCATGCGCATGCGGGTTTCCATTGCTCGCGCCCTGGTAACCAAGCCGCAGGTGTTGCTGATGGATGAACCCTTCGGAGCTCTGGATGAAATCACCCGCAGCAAGTTGAACAGCGACCTGTTGGAGCTGTGGCAAGAAAAGCGCTGGACGGTGATCTTTGTTACCCACAACATTTACGAGGCCGTCTACCTGTCCAACCGCGTGGTGGTGATGGCGGCTCGCCCAGGGCGGGTGATAGCCGATATTCCCATCGATGCGCCCTATCCCCGCTCGGAAGACTTTCGCACCTCTTCCCTTTACAACAACTACTGCCGTGAAGTGTCGGCCCGTCTGCACGAGGCCATGCACGGCTCAGCTCAGGATCCCCCCTATTTGCGCCCCCTCTCTGCTGGACGTTTGCGCTGACGGGATCCCTTGCTTGACAGTGCTCCCTTGACTCTCTATTGCGTATCTCAACTTCACGATATGTTCGACCCCTTTGTCCACCTTCTCGACCCATTGCGCCGCTGGCTGGGATCCCTTGTTGGCTTGGGGGAGAGCTGGCCTCTCCATTGGCCAGATTGGTCTCTGCCCAAGCTGACCGGCGCGGTTGAAGAAAAGCTCAGACCCCAACCCATGGATGAGGCAAACATGCCGAGTGCCGGCTCAGGGGTGCCTGCAAAGGGGTTGAATCTGGGCCGTTGGTTCAACCTGGAAGTGATTGCCCCCCTTATCGTCGGGATCCTCTTCTTGGTGGGCTGGGAAGTGGCGGTGCGGGTAACGGGAGTGCCCCACTACCTCTTGCCGGGGCCGATTTTGGTGGTGCAAACCCTCATCCGCGACTGGGGAACGCTTTTTCCTTCCCTGTTGATCACCGTGCAAATTACGGTGGTGGCCTTTTTGGCTGCCACAGTATCGGGGCTTTTGGTCGCGATTGTGTTCACCCAGAGCAAATGGATCGAGCGCAGCTTTTTCCCTTATGCGGTGATTTTACAGACGATGCCCATTGTCTCCATCGCCCCGCTGATCATCATTTGGCTGCGCAACAACACCTTTGCCGCGATGGTGGTGTGCGCCTGGATTGTGGCGTTTTTCCCGATTCTTTCCAACACCACTCTGGGGCTGAACAGCGTCGATCACAACCTGCTCAACCTGTTCCAACTGTACAAAGCCAACCGCTGGCAAACGTTGATCTACTTGCGGCTACCCAGTGCCATGCCCTATTTCATGGGGGGCCTGCGCATCAGCGGTGGCCTTTCTTTGATTGGGGCGGTGGTGGCGGAGTTTGTTGCCGGTACCGGTGGGCAACGGGCCGGGATCGCCTACCAGATCTTGATCTCCAGCTTCAACCTGCAGGTGCCCCGCATGTTTGCGGCCTTGATCTTGGTCACCGGCTTGGGGATCCTGATCTTTATTTCCTTGAGTGCTCTATCCGACCGGGTGTTGGGCAAGTGGCATGAGAGCGCTGTGCGCCGAGAGAACTGAAAAATTGAACTTTGGTGAAAATTAGGGCCCCCTCTCTAACATCTAGGGTCATTTGGATTCAAACTAGGACGCTGCACCCACCCCTAAAACGTTGAACGCACGCGGCCAAAGGCTTTTCTCAATAGCTCAGGCGCCTCACTCTAACCTGAAACGACTAAGTGCCTTGAATAGGAGCAGGTGGAAGGCGTCTTCTGGAAAAGCCCAGAGATATCGCTGCGCTTGCTGTCGGCGGCTATCTCAGATGCTATTTTTGGGTTGCTATCGGAGGGGGATGAACTCAGTGCGGCCAATGATTTGCTGGCCTTGATCCGAGAGCGCGTAGTTGATGAAATCGGCCACCACAGGGCTAGTCCTCTGAGGTGCCACCAAAAACACAGTCCGCGCCAAGGGGTAGCTGCCCCTCTGGATGGCCTCACGGGTGGGCATCTGGCCGTCGATGGGCACAATCCGCACCGTTTGCTGGTTCTGCACCTGATCGACAGTGCTGTAGGTGATGCCATCTTCTCCCAAAGCCCGCAGCAGCGGGGTGGTGACATCTTCTGTGGCGGTGGTGAAGTAGGGAGGGTTATCGGGAGCAAAGGGCGACCCCAATAACACCAGCTCTTGGAAAACGCTGTAGGTGCCGCTCTGGGGGGCGCGATTGAGGACCCGAATCCGCCGATCCGGGCCGCCCACCTGGCTCCAATTGGTGATCCGACCCTGGAAGATATCGGCCAATTGCTGCAGCGTCAGTCCTCCTTTGTAGGGGTTGTTCACCCCCACCGCCACCGCCAGGGCATCTTTGGCCACCGGGATCGCCTGTAGACCCGCCTGCACTTCGCTGGCATTGAGGGGGCGGGAGCTAGCGGCCATCTGGATGCGACCTTCCATCAGGGCCTTCAGGCCGGCATTGGATCCATTGGGCTTGCCATCTGGGATCCCATAGGTGAGGGGAATGCCGGGGTTGCGCTGGGTGTAGCCTCCCTTCAGGGCCAAGACGATCCGGATCATCGTGACGCTGCCATCCAGCTGGAGCACTGCTGGGTTGGGCAGAGAAGTATCCAGATTAACGGCGTTGGCAGGCGGGTTGGGTACCTGGGCCTGAGGGGGGTTGGGCGCTGTTGGGGCTTGGGGCCGGTCAGCTGGAATCTGGCTGGGGATAGGAGGCGTGTTCCTTCTATTCAGGAATGAGTCCAACAGGCCGGAACGATAGGCATACCAGCCGCCGCCTCCCAGTATCGCGAACAAAAGAATGTAAACGATTGGAGGTGGGCCGGAAGGTCGTGCAGTCATGGGATCCCCCCTAAAGAAAATTCACGATCCAGACTTTTGAGACTTCCCCCCTCTGTTGTATCAGCTATCCACGCAGATTGGGTGAGCGACAGGTCAAGGCATATCTATCCGCCCATGGCCGCCTCTCGTCCCACCTCGCGCAGCTCAATTACGTCCGCACGGGGATCCGCCTGCACAACTTCCAACTCGATCCAAGCCCCCAGAGGAATCTGGCGTTCTAGGCGCACCGGCACCCGAAAGGCAATCTCATCCAGCATGGCCAACACCAAGTTTTCCTGCTCGCGCAGGTAGCCCAAGACCAGAGCCCGCCAAATTTGCCCCGGTCGCAGGCGCAGGTATTCGATGCTCCAATAGCGCTTGGATTTCCGCTCCACCTGGTTGGCCTCAGCGGTGCCCGGCTCAATCCCCAGCAGCAGCTGCTGCACATCCGCCTCCGTCAACGGCAAGGGATCCCCGCGCAAAAAGGCCTTGATCTGGTAGTGGGCCACCAAGTCCAGGTAGCGCCGAATCGGGGAGGTAACCTGACAGTAGGCATCGAGACCCAGCCCCGTATGTCGCCCTGGCTGGGTGGCTACTTCCGCCCGCGATAGACAGCGCATGATGGCAAAAGACCGAACTGGCCCCTGGGGATACCTATCCAGCACTTCGGGAGGAGGTAAGTCGGGAGCCGGCTGCAGACGATAGGGCACCGGGATCCCATTTTGGCTGGCGAAGCGGGCCGCCACCTCGCCGGTGAGCACCATCATTTCCGCCACCATCTGCCGCGCAGGAGTATCCTCGATTACCCGGAGGTGGGGGATCTCGTCGATGACCTTGATATCTTGCTCGGGCAAGCCAATTTGGATTGCCCCTTGAGCCATCCGCCAGGCATAACGCCACTGGGCCGCCCGGGCAATGGCTGTCAGTTGAGCCTCTGCCCCCAACTCCAACATTTCATCGGCATCTTCGTAGGTGAGGCGGTAGGTGACTTTGATCTGGCTGAGGCAAATTTCGGAATCCCGGATCTGGCCGTCGGATCCCAGTAGAATGCCAAAGCTAAGGGCAGGCCGCACCTCTCCCTGCACCAAGCTCATCGGGCCGGTGGACAACTCCGGTGGGAACATCGGGATCACCCGCTCCGGCAAATAGACACTGGTGCCACGCTTGCGGGCTTCCAAATCAAGGGGATCCCCCCACTGCACCCAACAACTGGGATCGGCAATGTGGATCCAGAGCTTCACCGCGTCATCCGACCAGAACTCGACGCTGAGGGCATCGTCAATGTCGCGGGTGCTGGCATCATCGATGGTGTAGGTGTGGAGGTGGGTGAGATCCTGCCGCAGGTGGGGATCCCAGAAAGAGGGAGGCTGGCTGAGCAGGGCTTGGGTGTATCGCTCCACCGCCTTCGGGAACTGGGTTGGGATCCCGGTGAGGCGCAGGGCCAGGTTCTCGTGGCGGCTCCACAGCCCCAGAGCCACCAAAGCCTCAAAGGCCCCCTGCGGAGTGTCAGGAAACCCCATCAGCTCCAGCAGTTGCGAGGCCCGTTCCCGATCCGACGGGTTGAGATTGGAAGAGAGATCCTCGTGGCTGCGAATGGCTGCCGCCGCTCCCTGTAAGGCCAGGCGTTCCAGCACCTCCAGGCGGGCCCGCTCGGCAGGAGTCCAGGGATACCCTTGGCCGGGATGAGCCAGAGCCTCCCGCAGGTGGGCCTCAAACTCTGCTTGTTCCTGCTGCCGTTGTTGGGCGACGGCCATTTGATGGAGGATCTCCTTCACCTGAGCCGGAGTGCGGGGTTCGTAGCTCTCCCCCTTTTGCTTGAAGTAGGTGCGATCCTCGCTCAAGAGGCGGTAGGCGGCATAGGTGGAGACCGGGGAATCATCAGAAAACAACAGCCGAGCCATCTCCGCCAAGCTCAGGGGCTGACGCTCCTCCTGCACCAGTTCCCAGGCCAGCGCCAAGCTTTCGGGATCCAACTTTGCTTGCACCGCCTGCCAAAAGCCGGGGATGTCGGAAGCCGTGAAGCTGGATCCCCCGTTCAAAGCAAAGGTAATCTGGCGAGGGTGAACACTGTGAACCTGCCCAGAAGGCACCCCCAGCAGTAGGTTCTTCTTGCCCTCGGTGCCCTGAACCACTGCCAACACACGGTCGTTATTGTAACGAAACTCCACCAGTGTGCCCTTTTCCACCCGTTCTCCCCATGTCGGCTGTCGTTAAAGCGCAGGCTTTCTTCCATTCTCCATCAGCTCTGCCCGCCTGCCTACCTGGAAACCCCAGCCAGAAGACGTACGGACACTATGAACAGGTAGCAGATGTCAGATACATGGGTACTTAAGCATATAGATATATGACATATAGACATATGAGATACGGGTTCTCAGGTAGATTACGGCTATGTATTGGGTACTGCGAGTCTCAAGCAGAGGCCAGCTCTGCCAAGTTCCTGGGATGAGGTTACCAACTGGAGTCCCTAAACTGCGTAGAGATACTGTTGCCAACGTTTCCCAAGTATGTACTTCCACTTCCATGTGTGATATCCTAGGCTCTAGGGGTAAGGCACAGTTATCACGGACTGCTGCCTGATCTAGCGAACAAGAATCGGGCACTTACGGATTGTTTTCCTGCGGTGAAGATCCTCAAAGCAGGAGGGGTTGTGTTTTTTCCCTAGAGCTTCTTAGCACTCAACTTTTTAGCACTCATTAGCACTCAAAAGGTGAGCTGTGGACAACCCGAAGCGACTGTTGCTCATTGACGACGATCCGAACTTAATCCTGCTGGCCAAGGACTACCTAGAGTTTCGCGGTTATGAGGTGGTGGCGGCGAGCAACGGTCTGGAGGGGTTGGAAGCGATGCGCCATTTCACACCAGACCTGATCATCTGCGATGTGATGATGCCGGAGATGGATGGCTATACCTTTGTGGAAACCATTCGCTCCAACAGTGCTACAGACTGGATACCTGTGATTTTTCTGTCGGCGCGTGGGCAGACGGCGGATCGGGTGCGCGGCCTGACCATAGGGGCAGATGTTTACATGGTCAAGCCCTTTGAGCCGGAAGAATTGGTGGCGCAGGTGGAGTCTTCTCTCAAACATACCGAGCGCCTGTTACAAGTGCAGAATGTGGGCATTCAGCCGGTCATAAAACTGGATCGGGAAATTGAACTTACGCCAACGGAAACCAAGGTGATCCAGTACGTGGCCAGGGGCCTGTCCAACCGCGAGATTGCCGAAGTTCTTGGGGTGAGCCAGCGCACCGTTGAAAGCCACGTCAGCAACATGCTGGGCAAAACCGGCCTGCACAACCGCACAGAACTGGCCCGCTGGGCAATAGAAAGTGGTTTGGGCAAAAAACCGTTGTAATTCCCGCCACCCCTTTCAACGGCTGGAGAACTCTATCTCCTCGGCGCGATTGGAGATAGGGTAGTGATCGCACTTGAAGGGCAAGGTAACTGGGGTGGGCAAGTCTTTTCAAAAATTGGCGGGGGAGGATCTGCTGGCCTTGCCCCAACGTACATTGGCCGCCGATTTTCACTGCGTTACCCAAAAACTGGGTCTAAAGCCCCGTCCTTCCAGGACAGTTTTTGCCCTGTTGTTGTCATTTTAAACAGGAATGAAACATTTCCGTTGCATTGCTTCCTAGCTCCTTTCTCCCTCTGGGACAGGATCTAAAGGTGATTGTGGAAGCGGCGTGGAACGTTTGGGCAGCAGCGGGGGTGTCTCAATCTAGTTTGAAATGACTATAGACCTGCAATGATATAGACCTGCAATGAAATAAACCCATGCTGGTCAGGGAAGCCAAACTCCTCAACGCCGCTCCAGCGCCATACCAAGCCTTGGATGAGGCCCTGCCCAGTTTGTCCGCAACCAATGCTTGCGTCACTGGATGGATGAGCGTGGTGTCAACAAAGCTGCCTTGTACTCCCGATGCAATGTTAACTTGGCAACTGGGATGGGTTTCCCCGCAAGGCTTCCAGGAAGGCAAATACTGCAGGCGGATGCAGCGCAGAGGCCAGAACGGCAGCCCCGATCACCCGCTCCAGTGGGATCGGCAGCCGGCGGATCTGGATCCCTTCGGGAATGGGAATGGCGGCCAAGCGGGGCAAGATGGCAGCCCCCAGACCCTGCGCCACCATGTTCACAATGGTGGAGTCTTCCTTCACCAAGTAGGCCACCTTGAGGGTTTGGTGGGCAGCTTCCCAGTGGTTCCGCACCGCCGTGGTACATTCGGCGTAGTTGTAGAGAATGTAGGAAAAACGGGAAAGATCCTCCCAGGTCAAGGTTTCCGGCAGGGGCCCAAAACTCAGCGGAACCAACACAATGAATTCATCACGGGCGATCTCCCACGTCTGGAGATCCTCAGCAGCCCGCGGCAGGGGCAACAGGCCAATATCCACCTGGCCCGATCGCAACAGATGTTCAACAGTGGCCGGATCTTCCTCTGTAAGGGTGAGGGTAATCTGGGGAAATTGTTGGCGGAAGCGGGCGATCACCGGCGGCAGCAAATGGGTTGCAGCACTGCGAAAAGCGGCAACTCGCACATTTCCCCCCCGCAACCCTTTTTCCAGGTTGGCCTCATAATCCATTTGTTCCCGCAGTTGCAGCATTTTGCGGACATGGCGCAGCAGTCGCTCCCCCACCGGGGTTAGGCGCGCCCCAAAGCGACCGCGCACCAACAGGGTCACCCCCAATTCTTCCTCTAGGCTGGCAATGGCCCGGCTCACCGCCGACTGGGAAATGTGCAATTGCAGAGCGGCATCGCTGAAATTCCCCCGCTCCACCACAGCCACCAGGGTTTGCAGTTGCGAGATGTTCATGGATCCCATCTATTCGATCTGCGCATAGATGTGATGCTATCTCAGGTTTGAACCCTCCGCCGCACCTGACTAAACTACGACATAGCTTCCCCTTCACACTGCGAAATAACGCGAAACAGTGTGAAATCATCTTTATCTTCCTGTCGTTGGTCAAGTGTCCCTATGTCGAGATCCATGTTTGCCCTATTGCCTTTCCATCAATTTCGAGATACTCCCGGCGTGCGTTTTTTTGACATCACGGTTGCGCGATCCAACGCCCGCGATTTGGTTTACCACGATGGGCCGGCCATCAGTCCCCCCAATAATCCTCAGGGCTATTGGCAGTTTTATATGCATCCACACCAAGAGGACAACCTACTGGCTCTATGGGGCGGACGGACGTTTTACCTGGTGAATTTTAGCTGGAGGGATCCCTTCCATATTGTGCGCCTGGAAGCGAACCGAGGCATTTTGCGCATTCCTCCCGGCACTTTTCACCGTTCCGTCTCCGATCCAGAGGGATCCATTGTGTTGAACCAGGCGGTGCGCGACGAAAAAGCCATCTTGGAAAAGGAATTTCGCATCTACGACAGCAGCCGCATCCCCCGATTGCTGCAGGTGACCTCGGCGCCTGCACCTTTGCCCCGCATTTGTGCGTAAACTACCCGACTCCGACCGCTAAGCGGTACGGAGCGGGCTTTCAGTAGCCCTGAGCCTGCTCTGCCCTACCAGAGAACAAAACAGGCCCGAACCTCTAGGCTGGTTTACGACAGCCCCCAAGAGCGCAATCACATTCGCACCATTCAAATCCGCATCCCCTTCCCATCCACAGTGCCCACACTTGAACGACTTACCACTGCGGTAGGATTGCGCAGGATCGGGATGGATGTGCAAACACCGGTGGCAGGTCTGCGACGTGTAAGCAGGCGGCACAAGAATCAGAGAAACCCCTGCAGCCCTCGCCTTGTATTCCAGAAACTGGCGTAGTTGGTAGAACGCCCAACTGTTGGCCCTGCGCCGCTCGGCTTTGCTGCGGGGTTGTTGGTTGATACGCTCCCGTATCCCTGTCAAGTCTTCCAGAGCAATAGCGCTGTTTGTGACCTTTGCCCTAGAGACAATAGCTTTGGAGATGCGATGATTGACCCACGTTTGGAAGCGTCTCTCCTTGCCAGACAGCCGTTGCAACAGTTCTCTGCATCTGCGCCGCGAACTGCGGGTGCCCTTACTGGCTTTGCGTTGGAGTGCTGCCCTCAACCGGGAGTAGTGGTCTCGGACTCTGTTCAACTGCTGTCCATTCCAATTGTCCCCGTCTGACGTATGGGCAATATCCGTCCTCCCCAAGTCCACCCCCAGCACTCTGCCCGTGCGTTGCGGTGGGGATGGCTCCGCTTCCACACAGATTTGAATGGAGTAGGAGCCATCTTTACGCTTGACCAGGGTGGCAGATTTGGGATTGGAGCCCGCCAGCCGTTCTCTCTGGTAGCGGCCAATCGCCAGCTCAAAGCGCTCCCGACCCTCCACCGTGGTCAGCGACACCGTCCAGTCTTTCTCGCGGAACGAAAAGATACGGGCATCGTAGGTAGCGAAGCCACCCTTGAACGCTTTGACGGGGCGGTTTTTCTGTTGTGCCACCTTGCGAGCAGACGCTACCCGTCTGCATATCTGTTGAGCCAAGTTACTGGACAAGCCGAACTGGGCACGGATTTCGCGGTAGCACAGAGACTGGAGCTTAACGGCGTTGGCGACTTTCTCGGGTGTGTTTTGGTTGACCCAGTTCAAGGCTTGGCCAAAAGCCTCCAAAGTCGCGTCCAATTTGGCGGCCTGCGACTGGGACGCCTTGAGCTTGCAGGATATGGTCAGGACTTGGGTCATGGTTCTATCATAACTTCCGCATTCCTCCCGACACTGACCCTACGGGTACAGTGCGGGGCTCCTGCGATTTCTAGCTGAAGCTAGAGTAAAGATGGGTGCTGGGGGATCGACCAATGCTCTCTCTGGAGCGCAAGGGCATAGCGGATAGCTCGCTCAATTTGGCGGAGTACATCGACCATACTCTGCTGTTGCCGATGGTTACTCCAGAACAGATTGACCAGGGGTGTGAGATTGCCTTGCGCTATGGCTTCCCCACTTTTTGCGTTCCTCCTTGCTACGTGCCGCGGGTGGTGGAGCGGCTGCATGGATCCCCGGTCAAGGTGAGCACGGTGGTGGGGTTTCCCCTGGGCACAACCACTGCAGAGGCCAAGCTTTACGAGGCCCAACTGGCGGTGGAGCAGGGGTGCCGGGAGCTGGATGTCCGCATCAACTTGGCTTGGCTCAAGGCGGGGGAGCTGGATCGCCTCCATGCTGAGATTGCCCAACTGGTGGAAGAAACGGGGGTCTGCATCAAGGCCATTTTGGAAACGGCTCTGCTGACCGAGGAGGAGAAAAAGCTGGCCGGGGAGATTTGTATCGATGCGGGGGCGGCTTTTCTGATGACTTCCACCGGCTGGATGGGGGGGGCGACGCCGGCAGATGTGCAACTGTTGTGGCAACTCAGCCGCGGCAAAGTGGGGGTGAAAGCGTCGGGCGGCATTCGCACGGTGGCTCAAGCAGAGGCCATGATCCAGGCGGGGGCCAGCCGTATCGGCACCTCTTGGGGGCTGGAGCTGATGCAAGAGCTGAAAGCCAGAGGAACCCCATGAGTGGGCGCACCTATCGGGTTACGGGCATCAATCTCAAAGGGATCCCCCTGGGAGAGGCGGATCGGATTGTAACCATCTTGACTCGCGAGCAAGGGTTGATCCGGGCGGTGGCCAAGGGATCCCGTAAGCAGCCTTCCAAGCTGGGAGGGCGGATGGAGCCTTTTGTCATCAACGACTTGCTGATGGTGCGGGGGCGCTGGTCTGCCCAAGCAGATACCTCCCAGCGTTTACAGCGCATTGTCCAAGCGGAAACCCTCCAGACTTTTCCTCGTCTCAGCCGCAGCTTAGCCCATCTCACAGCAGCGCAGTATTTGGCGGAGGTGGCCTTGCTGTTGGCCTTGCCCGATCAAGCTCAGGAAGAGCTGTTTGTGGTGTTGGTCGAACACTTGGAACGCATCGAGCGGGCTGCTTCGGAACAGGCCGTTTTGCCCTTGCTCACCCACGGGTTGTACCACCTCCTGGCGTTGGCGGGGTTCGCCCCTCAGGTACAAGCCTGCTACTTCTGTCAAGGGGGGTTGGTCGGCAGCGTTTTTTTCAGCCCCCAATGGGGTGGCTTGGTCTGTGATCCCTGCCGGGTGGCCCAGCGGCCCAGCCCAATTGCCTGGGTCTCCGCTTCTGCCTTGCGTGCCTTGGGATCCCTGCCCAGCTCCACACTGCCTCTGCCTGAGGATTCGCTGCCTTTGGCTGCTTGGCTGGAGGCAGAACGTCTGTTGCGGCGCGTTTTGGAGCATCATACGGATCGAGAAATCCGTTCCGCCGAGCTATTGGCCAGTTGCTACGCTGTTCCCACCGCAAACGGTCAAGGATCCCCGGCTTTTCCTGAGGGACATCCCGAAAAATGGGCATCGGCCTGAAAAAGTTGTGAAGGTATGTATCAAGTCCGGCCCAATAGCCGCAAAATAGAGCATCGAGGCGGGTTGGCAGCCGATTTTGGATGATAAATTAGGTTATGGAAAGTAACTTCTTACGAAGGCCTCTCAGGTTTGAGCAATGGTTTGGGGGGAGGAGTGCCTTGCACCAGGTACTGGGCAGCATCATCAGGTGGGATTGAAGTTGGAGCTTTTAACAAGATTGAATCCACTGCTGAGAGGGCCTTCTGCTTGGCGCTTGTTTCCCGGAGCTGCATCCCTGGGGTGCGGCTTTGGTTAATTGCAGATGATTGCTTGTGAGTGTTCAATTTCACTCGGTGAGTCTGCCCAACTGAGGAGCAGCCCCTGAGGTTCCTGCATCCGCCCAACTCAAGATAGCGCCCACCTTAGTTCTTTTTCAGATTTCTCTTTTACCGAGTACCGTTAGAAGTTCAGGAGTTGCAGCACCGTGGAAGCACAGCGTAAGGAACGGATTCTGGTGGTCGATGATGAGGCCAGCATTCGACGCATCTTGGAAACCCGTCTGTCCATGATCGGATACGATGTGGTCACAGCTTCGGACGGCGAGGAGGCGCTGGAGGTTTTCCACAAGCAGGATCCCGACCTGGTGGTGCTGGATGTGATGATGCCGAAGCTGGATGGCTATGGGGTTTGCCAGGAGCTGCGCAAAGAATCGGACATCCCCATCATCATGCTGACGGCGCTGGGAGATGTAGCCGACCGTATCACAGGGCTAGAGCTGGGGGCAGACGACTATGTGGTCAAGCCCTTTTCGCCCAAGGAGCTGGAAGCTCGCATTCGGTCGGTGTTGCGCCGGGTGGCGCGGTCGGCCCACGATGGGATCCCCAGTTCTGGGGTGATTCAAGTGGGGGATATTCGCATCGATACCAACAAGCGGCAGGTCTACAAACGGGACGAGCGCATTCGCCTGACGGGGATGGAGTTTAGTCTGCTGGAGTTGTTGGTCAGTCGGTCGGGGGAGCCTTTTTCCCGCTCCGAGATTTTGCAAGAGGTGTGGGGCTATACCCCGGAGCGCCATGTGGATACGCGGGTGGTGGATGTCCACATTTCGCGGCTGCGGGCCAAGCTGGAGGATGACCCCAGCAACCCAGAGCTGATCCTGACGGCCCGAGGCACCGGCTATCTATTTCAGCGCATCGTTCAGGGAGAGGAACAGGCACGGTCTTGAGAGGGGATCCCTCGCAACCTCTCTTCAAGAGCGGCCTGCACCCGCCTCAACACGCCAACCCAGTCTCCCGGTGTGTCTTGTCGAAACAGTCGCATTACCCCGGGGTACCAGGGGCTATCTTCTCGATGGAGCAGCCAGCGCCAATCGGCGGCAAAGGGGAGCAGCACCCATACCGGCTTGCCCATCGCCCCGGCCAAATGAGCAACGGCTGTATCAACGCTGATCACCAGATCCAACTGGGCAACGGCTGCGGCTGTATCGACAAAACTGCGGAAACGGGATCCCAGCTCCAACACTTGGTGCTGCTCCAATAGGGATCCCAGCGGCCTTAGATCTTCCCCCACCTGCAGGCTAACCCACTGGATGGAAGGCCCATGCAAGTGCTGGAGCAACAGATTCAGAGGGCAACTTTTCAGCCTTTGTACGCGGTTGAGCTCAGGATGGGCACGCCGACCGCTGGCCCACACCAGCCCCACCTTCATCCGCTCCTGGGAAAGCTCCGGCCAGGAGAGGCTCGAAGAGGTCTGCGGCCCACTTGCGCGAACGGGACAGACAAGGTAGGGGATGCAGGCAGGGATCGTCTCCAGGGTGGTACCCAACCGCTGTGGCAAGCTGAGCAAAGGCAGATGGCAATCGAAAGAGGGCAAGGGATCCGTTTCCGAGATCACCTGCACCTGGGGCAGGCACCCTCTGAACAGCTCCACGAGGGATTCCTGGCAGCGAAGGCAGATTTGCGCTTGGGGATGGGCCTCGGCCAGCAGCGGCAAGTAGCGCACAAACTGAATCGTGTCCCCCAACCCTTGTTCGGCGCAGATCAGCAGGGTCTGATGGCTCAGGGGGGATCCCGTCCACAGAGGGGAAAGAAAGCGCGGGTAGGCCGCCTCTTGTCGCTGCAGCCGCCATTCGTATTCCCGCCACCCCTCCTCGTAGCGGCCCAGGGTCAGCAAAGCCGTGCCCAGGTTGTAGTGGATCTCCGGCCAGTGGGGGGCCAACTGCAAGCTGCGCCGATAGGCTTCAATGGCCGCTTCCAACCGGTTTTGTTCCTGCAAGATGGTGCCCAGGTTGTTGTGAGGCTGGGCATCCCTCGGCAACAGCGAGATGGCCCGTTGCAGACAATCGGCGGCCTCCTCCAAGCGATCTTGCAGGTGCAGGCAGTGGCCGAGGTTAACGAGAATTCGCCCCTCCTGGGGTGCAAGGGCGAGAGCTTGGCGAAACCAACTTTCCGCTTCCCCAGCTTGGCCATCGAGCATCAGGGCATTCCCCAAAGCTGCCAAGGCATAGACCTGGGGAGGCTGGGCTGCTGCTGCCTGTTGCAACACCTCAATTGCCTGGGCCAATTTCCCCAGGGTGAGCCAACAACTGCCCAATCGGAAAAGCAATTGCCCATCACCGGGGGCAAAGGCCAGGCCCTGTTCGTAGGCTCGCGCCGCTTCCTCTGGGTTGCCAAGCTGCATCCAGGCATCGCCCAGATCCTGCCAGGCCGGCACCCAATCCCCCCGCAGGTGCAGAGCCAGTTGCAAGGGGGTCAAAGCTTGGCGGGGATCCCCCATCTGGAGATAAAGGGATCCCAGCAACGCCTGAGCGGCGAACAGATGGGGATGGGCGCGGGTAAGCTGCCGGCAGAGGTGCAGAGCAGCTTTCAGATCCCCCGCCTGTCGGTAGCGTTGAACCCACGTCAGAGCCGCCTCTGGGGATGGGATCTCGGATCCCCGCTCTGGATCCTGTGACTTAGCCGCTTGCCGATTGTCTTTTCCTCGCCCAAAGCCCCGTGGCACGTCTTTGCCTGATACATTTACGCTGAACACTGCTGAACATCACTGTTCAACTATGCAGCGATAGCATTCTGTTTGTTTCCAAACAGAATGGCGGTATCCCGCAAAGCTTTGAGTAGAATACCCAAAGCGCAGTTTCCGTGTCGTCTTACTACCAATTTTCTGCTTTGCTTTGGCTACCATGTTGGCAGACTCGAAAGTAAACAGAAAGATCAACTGGTAGTAATCCGTACTGAACATATTATACATTATTTTCAGTATAGTTGAGCTTATTATTGACTAGAGTCATGCTCTTTTTTGCCTCTTTTGAGATCCTTTTCACTTCTTAGCGCCCTCCCCCCAGTGTCCAAATGACAGCGGTGGGACAGGATCCCTACCCAGGCTAACAAAAGGTTCCCATTGCCCCGGTTTTCACGGGCCATCCTTGGGGCTCAGTTGCGGCGAAACAGGCTGTCCAAGTAGATGCGTGCCGCCCGCCGGTCGCTCTCCCCGCTTTGGAGCAGGAATAACGAGAGCGCTGCCGTCACCACCCGATCCTGATCCCAGTCGGGATGGCGGGAGAGGTAGTTTTGGAGGGTGTCATGCAGCTCCTCAGGAATTTCGCTCAAAATGCTGACGCTGTGAGAACTCATAGTCCAACTACTCACTCGGGCTTAAGAGGGGAGAAAACGGTATCCCGCAAAACCTGCGGCCACAGCCAAAACTTGGGCAGCTCGAACAGAGCGAACCCGCAACATCAAAACCCAACCTAGATAGGCCAAGAGCCTCAGCAGGCTCGCAAGCAGAAAAGCAAGCAATATAGGTTCATAGCTTGCCCCTATCCCGGCGGATGGGAGGGAGGGCATGCACAACTGTTCCTAAGCCTGTCGTGGGCTGTAGAACAGATGAAGTCTTTTCTGAGGAGAGCGGTTGGGAACACCTCCACACCACTCACCCTCAGGTGCGGCTATTCTGCCCTTTAACCCACGGGGGGTGTCAATCCCAAGTCAGGGATCCAACAGGACAAAAGCTCTCCATTGGCCTTGATGGGATCGGAAAAAACGGCGCGATCCCGTTACGTTTCTCAGGGTGTAGTCGCCTGAACCTTACCCACCTCCACTTTTCCACAGAAACCCCCGATGCCGCCCCCCGAGGAAAAAGCCCTGTGGAAAACGGCCCGCCCGCCTGTGGAAAGCCTGGGGAAAACCTGTGGATTTCTGGGAAATCTGAATTTGTCCAAAAATTTTTGTGTTTGTATAGAGCATTTCTCAGGGCCACTCGACTCGGTAGCGCAAAAACAGCTCCTTGGAGCCACGGCGGCATTCCAGCAGCTCCAACTGGGGCAGGGATCCCTGCACTTGCCAACCCTCAATGCTGGCAGGCGCATCGGCGTATCCACTCAGCAGCACCGGAGCGAGGGTAACCCACAGCTCATCCAAGGCCCCTGCCTGGAGAAATGCCCCCAAAAGCCGCCCCCCGCCCAACAACCCCACCCGTTCAATGCCCAAGCTGCGCAGGCGGGCCAGCCGTGCCGGCAGATCCCAATCGGCAGCCACCCAGATGTCCTCAAAGCCGGTTCGGTTCTGCCAAATCCGGGATCCCTTGGGAGTTGTCCACAGCCAACGGGTGAGGGGCTGGCGAAAAAACGGCAAATCCTCAGGAATATCCCCGCTGTCGGAACAGATGATCGTCAGGGGCTGGGGAGAGAGGCCCTGAGCGGTTCTGCGTTGGATCAACTCGGGATCCCGAATACGCAGACTGGTGCCGTAGGCCCGCAGAGTGGCGGCCCCCATGATCAAAGCCTGTTGCTGAGCAGCTTGGGTTTCCAAGTGCCGATAGTCCTCAGGGCTGCTGAAGGAGGGCCTCTGCGCTCGGTGGGCTGCGATCTTTCCATCCAAGCTCTGGGCGAAGATGGCTACCAAATGGGGACGATTCAAAGACAAGATTGCTGAGAAAGGGTGGGCAAACCCTACAAATTGACCAGAATAGA
This sequence comes from Thermostichus sp. MS-CIW-41, assembly GCF_054058915.1. NCBI lineage: Bacteria > Bacillati > Cyanobacteriota > Cyanophyceae > Thermostichales > Thermostichaceae > Thermostichus > Thermostichus sp. MS-CIW-41. The sequence continues at coordinate 46,767 of NZ_JBSSBO010000010.1, read as the reverse complement.
GTCAGGCATCGCCGGGGGAACCGTGGCACCGGTCACCAGAGCGCCCACGCGGAACGGATATGCTAGGGACATTTCAATCCTCCACCATCCGGGTTGAAGTCGAGGCCAGTGCATCGACCGTGCAGCGCTGTCTGACAGAGGTGGGATTGTTGCAGCAGTGGATCTGGCCCCAGCAACTGCAGGGATCCCTTCCCGAAAGGCTGGAGCCGGGCAGCACCTTTGCGGCCCAATGGGGCCCCCTCTCGATCATGCACCAGGTGGAAACCCTGCTGCCGGAACGGCTGCGCCTGCTGATGTGGGGAGGAGCCGATGGCTACTGTGACTGGCTGTGGGGGAACGGCTGGGTGCAGTTGCGGGTAGAGGCCGTCTCTCTCCTGCCCTTGGGCTTGGGACAATTGCTGATGCTGCGGCGGCTGCAACAGTTTGCCCAAAGCCAAGAACAGCGCCCCTCTTAGGACTTAAAAAGCGACCTTCCAGCAAAATCCGTGGATCCTCGGCTTGACAAAATGCGTTTCGGTTGCAGCATGCTACTTCTCTAAGGATTTTCCACTACGATAGTTGTAGCAGAGCTTACTCTTCCCGTCCGAGAGGCCCAATGAATCCGCCGACCAGCCCCACCCCAACCGCCATCGAGCAGGAAAAGTTTGAGATCCGCTTGGGAGAAGCCCTCAACCGAGCAGGACTGCTCACCCCCGCCCAACTGGCTCAGGCCATGTGGGAAAAGGCCGATACCCCCTTGATGTTGGGGGAGCTGTGTATGCAGCACGGCTGGATTGCCCCCCAAGATCTCTATCCGTTGATCCCGGTCGAACTGGTGCGTATCGGCGAGATCTTGATGCTGCATGGGTATCTGGAGCTGGAGCACATCCATCAGGCCCTGATTCAGCAGCGGCAGCACCCGGAGCGCAAGCTGGGGGAGATCTTGGTGCAGCAGGGCTGGGTACAACCCCACTGGTTGGAATGGGCCTTGGACAAGCAACAGCGGCTGCGGTGCCAGAAAGGAGCTGCCAACAGTTGGGAGGTGATGGTGGAGCAGTGGTCCACCATTCCCGATCAGCCCCCTCTTTATGTCTCCCCTCTACAGGTAGCCCAAGAGACCTACAGAGTTACCCAGCAATACAAAGCCCAGCTGGAGCGCTACCAAGAGCAAATTGCCATCTTAGAAGCGCAACTGGAGCAGCAGCGGCAGCAGCAACAGCTTCTGGTCGAACAATCGCTGCAGCAGGTTGCCGACCATCAAGCCCGCCAGCAGGAGCAGCAGCAGCGCATTGCCCAATTGGAAGCCCAAATCCAGCAGGGCACTGAACAACAAAAGGCTGCCCAGCAGCGCATTCGGGAACTGGAGGAGCAACTCCAAGCCCAGCAAACTCAGGGATCCGCGCAATTGCAAGCCGCCCAAGCAGAGCTGGAGACCCTGCGGCGCCGCTGCCACGAGTTGACAGAATGGCAATCTCAGGCCAGACACCAGCTGCAAGAGCTGGGATCCCAACTGCAGGAGCAGCAGAAGATACAGCAGGATCAGGCACAGCAGCTCCAAGAGCAAACCCACCTGCGTCATACTCTGCAGCAAATGGAAGCCCAAGTGGCCGCCCTGAACCAATCGCTGCAGGAGCACCAACATCAACTCCAACTGGCCCAGTCTACGAAGCAGCGCTTAACTGCCGACCTGGCCCACGTTCGCCAAGAAGCTGCCGAGGCCACCCACCGCCTGCAAGTGCAGCTCCAAGAAACCCAAGCCCAACTGCGAGAAACTCAAGATCGCTTGCAGCAAGCCCAAGCCCAAGTGAGCCAGCTCCAGGCCCAACTGCAAGCGGCTCAAGTGGAAAACCGTGCTCTAGCTGCAGCGCTAGCCGAAGCCCGGCGAACTTCCCCACCTGCAGCTGCACCGACCCCAGCTTCGGAGAAAGCCCGGCCAGAGGCAGAGGATCTCAAGACCCTGACCGTAGCCGACTGGGCAGCCGAGCTGAGTGCCCCAGAAAGCGAATTGCCCCCGCAGCAATATTTGGGGGAAGAGGACTTGGAAGCCTTGCAGCGGGCCACCCCCTGGGTACAGCGGGTGTTGACCCAATTGCGGGCGGCTGGCCTGATCGACAATGCCGGCATCGAAACCGTCATTCACGCTTGGGAAAAGGAAGGGGGCACCTTCACGGATGTGCTGGCCCACCACAGTGGCCTCAAGCCGGAGACCGTCAAATTTTTCAGCGAAGGGGGCTACTCCGTTCAACTGGCGGGGGGACGCCACGTGGCCGACTACCTCAAGGCTTCTGGATTGGTCAGCGCCGCCCAAATCGAACAGATCCAGAAGCACCTGCCGCCAGGGGGATCCCTGTGTCAGGCCCTTGCCCAAGCCGGGATTCTACGCCGGGCCACTGCCCTGTATTTCGAGCGCCACTTCGGCGGGCAAAAGCCCCGCCGCCCGCTGCGGGAAGAGCTTTAGAGGAACCATGCTCTATCGGTAAACTACCCGGCTCCGACCGCTAAGCGGTACGGAGCGGGCTTTCAGTAGCCCTGAGCCTGTTCTGCTCTACCAGAGAACAAAACAAGCCCGGACCTCTAGGCTGGTTTACGACAGCCCCCAAGAGCGCAATCACATTCGCACCATTCAAATCCGCATCCCCTTCCCATCCACAGTGCCCACACTTGAACGACTTGCCACTGCGGTAGGATTGCGCAGGATCGGGATGGATATGCAAACACTTGTGGCAGGTCTGCGACGTGTAGGCGGGCGGCACAAGAATCAGAGAAACCCCTGCAACCCTCGCCTTGTACTCCAGAAACTGACGTAGTTGGTAGAACGCCCAACTGTTGGCCCTGCGCCTTTCGGTTTTGCTGCGGGGTTGTTGATTGACCCTTTCCCGGATCCCTGTCAGGTCTTCCAGGGCGATAGCGCTGTTTGTGGTCTTTGCCCTAGAGACAATAGCTTTGGAGATGCGATGATTGACCCACGCCTGAAAGCGCCTCTCCTTGCCAGACAGCCGTTGCAACAGTTCTCTGCATCTGCGCCGCGAACTGCGGGTGCCCTTACTGGCTTTGCGTTGGAGTACCGCCCTCAACCGGGAGTAGTGGTCTCGGACTCTGTTCAACTGCTGTCCATTCCAGTTGTCCCCCTCTGACGTATGGGCAATATCTGTCCTCCCCAAGTCCACCCCGATCACCTTGTCGGTATCTTGTTGCTTGGGTGGTTTTTTCTCTACGCAAATCTGGATGTAGTAGGAGCCATCTTTGCGCTTGACCAGGGTGGCAGATTTGGGGTTGGAACCAGCCAGCATCCCACGCTGGTAGTTGCCAATGACCAGTTCAAAGCGTTCTCTCCCTTCCACCGTGGTCAGCGACACCGTCCAGTCTTTTTGACGGAACGAAAAGATGCGAGCGTCGTAGGTAACAAAGCCGCTCTTAAACTCCTTGACGGGACGCTTTTTCTGCTTAGCCACTTTGCGGGAACCCGCTACCCGTCTGCACACCTGTTGAGCCAAGTTGCTAGACAAGCCAAACCGGGCTCGAATCTCGTAGTAGCAAAGGGATTGCAGCTTGACCGCGTTGACGATCTTCTCCGGCGTGTTCTGGTTGACCCAGTTCAAGGCTTGGCCAAAAGCCTCCATCGTCGCGTCCAATTTGGCGGCTTGCGACGGGGACGCCTTGAGCTTACAGGATATGGTCAGGACTTGGCTCATAAGTTCATTGTACTTCATCAAAGCGCATTCCTCCCGGCACTGACCCTACGGGTACAGTGCGGGGCTCCTGCGATTTCTAGCTGACGCCAACGACCGACAAGGGATCCGAATACAGACACAAGCTGCCAACAAGATGCCAATTAGACTAGAAACTAGATAGAGATAGATCATCAGAAGCGACCGGTTTCTCACCCCTGAGAGACCCAAGTTACTCGGTAGTTGTGTCGATCTCTTCTGCTATGACTACGGAAGCTCCAACTCGACCTGCTCAGCAGTTCTCGCCCTCGAGAACCCAGGTTCGCCAGCCCTACCCCCACTTCAAGGTGATCGTCTTGGATGACGATTTCAATACCTTTCAGCACGTTACGGAATGTCTGCTGAAATACATCCCCGGCATGACTTTGCCCCTAGCGCGGCAACTGACCGTGCAGGTGGATGCCGAAGGGCAAGCAGTTGTTTGGGTCGGCCCTCAAGAACAGGCGGAGCTCTACCATCAGCAATTGCTGCGGGAGGGGTTGACCATGGCCCCCTTGGAGCCGGCCTGAAGCACCAGGCGTTCGTAGCTGCGCTCAACTGCTGCCAACAGCTCCGCTTGGCCCCAACCGGCGTAAAGGCTGCTGGCAATGGCCAGCCCACCCGCCCCCACCCCTTCCTTGACATAGCCCCGCTCGTAAGCCTGTAGAGGCAGATAGCGGCTATTGGCAAAGCTCAGTTGGGTGGCCAAAAGGGGAGCAACCCCCAACAACTCTGCCAAGGCCACCGTATTGCCCGAGGGATCCTCTGCTACCCAGCGGGTGGTTCCCACCACCACGTTCTCCGGGGGCCAAGGGATCCCCTGCTCTTCCCCCCAGCGCTGCATCAAGGCCAGCACCGCCAACATTTGGGTTCCTCCTGCCAGCAGCACCGCTCCCCGTTGCGCTGCGCCCATCGCCAACCCGGCCACAAAGGGCTGCATAGGATCCCCTACTGCCGCCACCACCTCAGCAGCAGAAGCTCCCCTTGGCAGACGGGCCAATCCCTGCCGGGCCAAGGCCAGCTTTTGGGCGTGGTTGCAGACCGGGTGGCTGCTGTTTACCATGCCCTCTGCTGCCCACCCCAGTCCCAACAACACCGCCAGCGCCGTGGTGGTGCCCCCTGCCACACACTCCCCAATCACACAGTAGCCTTGCTCCAGCCGGGATCCGCGGTCGTACCCTTCTTGCCAAAGGGATCCCACCTGCTCCAAAGACAGAGCCTGCCCTGTGCTCAAGCAGCGGGCTACCCCCCCAGAGCTCACCATTTCTGCCCCCGGCAAAGGTTCCGGCAAGCCACAATCGAACACTCGGCACGGGATCCCCAACTCCCTCAGGATGGCGCAGCTGATCACCACTGGGGAAGGATAGCCATCGGGAGAGGTGGGCAAGCGGTGAGAATGGCCCGCCAGCAACACTTCGCCATCGGCAAGAGCCGTGTAGCGACGCAAGGAGGGGGTAGCGCCGGCAGCCGAAATGCCGGGAACGAGAGCCGTTTCGGTAAACCCCAAGCAGGCCAGAAACAGAGGTCGGGATCCCTGCACCCGTTCGCACCACCGCCGGGCCACAGCCGGCTGAGTGTAAGCCTTAACACAAGGAAACGGAAGCATACCGGACACCGAGGCAAACAAGCCAGAGTCTATCCTGAGCCAGAAGGGCGGGATCCCGTACTCGCAGAAGGGGTTGCCTCCTGCTGAGGCAATCGGATTCGGATAGGATGGGTATACCCAATGCAGTTTATTCAGGGCAAACGGAAGGCCATGAGCTTCTTCGACTCTGAGATCGTCCAAGAGGAAGCCAAGCAACTGTTTCAGGATTTCCAAAACCTGATGCAGCTTGGTCAACGGTACGGCCAATTCGACCGGGAAGGCAAAAAAATCTTCATCGAACAGATGGAGGAGTTGCTGGAGCGCCAGCGCATTTTCATGAAGCGGCTGGAACTCTCCGACGACTTTATGGCTCAAATGACCATCAAACAACTGCAAACTCAGCTTGGGGGGTTTGGGCTCTCCCTGACCCAAATGTTTGACCAGATGCACCAGACCCTAGAGCGCATGAAAGCTGAGGCAGACGCTGAGCGTTGACCCCCAAGAACGACCTACACGAAGGGATCATGTCTTCTTCCCGCCAGACCCGCAACCAGAAATTGATTCTGGAGGTGCTAGAGCATCGTTCACAACCCCTTTCGGCGCAAGAGATCTTTCTGGAGTTGCGCAATGCCAACCACACCGTCGGTCTGGCCACGGTTTACCGAGTTTTGGATGCTCTGCGCAATGAGGGCAAGCTGCAAGCGGTCAACTTGGGAGACCAGCAGACCTACTACCAGGTTCTGCCCAGCAATGGCCACAACCGCCACCACCTGATCTGCACCGAATGTCGGCGGGTGGTGCCTTTGCCCGATTGTCCGGTGGAAGATTTGGAGGCACAGCTTTCCAGTCAGTACCAATTCGCGATCGAGTACCATGTGCTTGACTTCTACGGCGTCTGTGCCCAGTGCCGTAGAGGGGTTGGGCCAGGCCCGGACTCACAGCGTTCCTCTTTTCTCAAAGCTAAGCCCAAATGATGAGCTATCTCTGGACGGTGTTGATCGGGCTGGCCGGCGCCCTGATCGGGGTCAAGCTGAGGCTTCCGGCGGGAGCACTGGTGGGCTCCATGGTGGCGGTGGGTTTGGTGAATGTCTGGGGAGCGATCCCAATTCCCGCTCCCCCAGCCGGGATCCGTTTTGCCATGCAGGTGGTGTTGGGCATTCTTTTGGGTACTAAGCTCACTGCCGATACGCTTCTGGCCCTGAAAGATCTGTGGCGACCAGCCCTGCTCTGTACAGTGATTGCGGTGGGCACGGGGGTCTTGTCGGGGTACCTGATCTCCCGTTGGCTGGGGATCGAGCGCTTGACTGCCATCTTGGGCACAGCTCCAGGAGGCATTTCCGACATGAGCCTGATAGCCCTGGACATGGGAGCCCAAACCAGCACAGTGGTGGTCATGCACTTGGCACGCCTGATCAGTGTCGTCGTGGTCGTCCCCTGGGTGGTGCGACTGCTCGTTCAGCCGGGCACGAGTTAGCTAGACCGCCGGGAAGCCCCGCCCTCTGTGCATCAGCATGAGTGCCGGAGTATGTCACGAAAGTCCTCGGAGCAGAGACGGTGGGTGGGTTAGACTAGGGGCGATACAGAACTTAACAACTGAACCGCCGCCTTGGAACTTTCCCCCTCTCCCCTCACCTGCCATGCCGCCGCTTCCGGATCCCCTTGGAGCGCTGCTCTCCGTTCTGCAGATGGCTCTTTGGGCAATGTCTCCTCTGGCCAAGGCGATTGGTGGCCTCTACAGCTGCATTGGCAGGGGGAGCCAGACCCGGTACAGCCTGAGCTGGTGCAGGTGGATCCCGTGCTGCGCTTGCTGCTTTTGGGGGATGGCTTTACCACCCGTAATCTTGCTGCCTTGATCCAAGAGCCGATTCAGGCTCATCTGCTGGACACGGGCCGGGTTGATTTACAGGCAGAGCAGGGCACTGCCCCCAAGTCCATGCAACAGCTGGCCAGAGATTTGGGGCGGCTGGGATCCCCTTTGATGCGGCGGCGGGTTTGGCTGTGCGGAGTAACCTCTCAACAGCCCTTGCTCTATGCCACCTCTTGGTGGAACTCCGAACATCTGGTTCAATACTTGCCCCATCCCGATCGGCCCATTGGCCAAAATCTGATCCAAGAAAAACTGGAGACCTTTCGCGAGCTGCGCGGCCTTTACTACGGCGAGGCTGAGCCGGTGGCCCGGCTGCTACGGTGTTCCGGTCCCTTCTGGGCTAGGCATTATCTTTTGTTGCACAGGGGCCAGCCTTTGACCGTCATCTACGAGGTGTTTTCTCCACGGCTGGCCGCAAGGGCCCTGTCCCGCTAGCGCGACGGAGACCTCCAACGGCGCACGGCTGCGGTGATGGCGGCTGCCACCTGCGGATCCAATTGGGCGCTGGCGGAGATGCGCTGATAGTCCTCTGGAGTCAGTTGATGGGCGACGATGATCTCGGCAGCAGCAGCCTCAAACTGTTGTTCGATTTGCCGACGTTCCTCGCTGCTGTTGGCCTGTTGGAGGCGATTTTGGGTGCTCTCCAGAAGAGGTTGCACCGCCGGGAGGGTGCGGGCAAAGCGGTCAATCTGCTCAGGAGAAGGTGGAGAGGTGGCTTCAGAAAGACTAGCCGGGGCCGAGGTCATCGTCTCTGAAGAGGTTGCGGGCAGATCCCCATCCCATCCGGAGTCTGGCCTGGGCGAGGGAGAGGGATCCGGGTTGGCAGGAGCCTGGAGGGCCACTCTGCCGGCTGCGTCCAAGTCTTGGGCCGGGTTGAAGGCATTCCAAAGGGCCAAGCCCGCCAAACATAGAGCAGCCCCTATCAGTCCAGCACTCAAGAGCAATTTGGCGGCAGAACCGTGCCCGCTTCCGATCTCTACAGCTTAGGTGCCACCCTAATCCACCTGCTCACCGGCCAACACCCGGCGGATCTGCCCCAGGAGGGAGCCCGGATTGTGTTCGAGCAAGCGGTGCAACTGAGCCCGCCCTTTCGCGACTGGCTGCGGTGGATGACGGAACCTGTGGTGGCGGATCGTCCTGCTTCCGCCCGGCAGGCCCTGGAGGCGCTGGAGCATTTGGATCGTCGTCCCGCCTTGATTCCCTCAGACGCAGCAGCAGTCCCTACTCGACAGCCAGCAGGCAGCCGGATTCAACTGCACAAGTCCGAACAGACCTTTCAGGTGGTGATCCCGGCCCGGCAAATCGGTGTTTTGGTGTTGCTGCCTTTCGCCATCGCTTGGAACTCCTTCATCACCTTTTTCACGATCATATCGGTTGGGCATGCGCCTTTTCCGGCCAATCTGATGTTTGGCCTATTCACCCTGCCCTTCTGGACGGTGGGGTTGGGGATGGTGGGCGGGATCCTCTACGGTCTATTCGGCAAAGTCCACCTACGGATCGACACAAAATACATTCGCCTGGCTCACGAGGTGTTTGGCCTGAGGTTTCGCAATGTTCCCCCCAGTCGGCGATGGGATATTGACCGGCTAGAGCTGATCCCACGCCAAAGCCCACAGTTGAACATCTGGGCGGGCAACCGCAAATACGAGTTGGGAGCGGGGATCCCTTTGCAGGAGCCAGAGCTGGAGTGGTTGGCCTCGGAACTAAGCCGTTGGCTGAAGATCCCAGTTGAACGGCAAAAGGTGTAGTCGTTAGGTTTTTTGCATTTAGTTATGATAAGGACAGTTTTTGGGTAAGGTCTGATGAGTTATCTTGCTGCAGATCACAGCAAATAAAATAGCAAAAAATTATAGCTTTCCTGAAAACAGAATCCAGATCCACATCGGCAAAGAGGCAGGATGCAAACAGTTTATCCAAGGCCTGCTGTAATAGCTCGCTCTGGATCCCTGTGGCGCTACCTCCCAAAAAGATATGGAAAATGATACACCAGAGATTCCATCGCTGGAGTTGCTTGGGAGTTTGGGAAAGACCCTGACTTAGAGCATCTTATCCTTGACTCAACTGTCGTTCGTGCTCACCCCTGGGCAGCCGCAAAAAAAGGGGAGCAAGCTTTGGGGAGGAGTCGAGGTGGATACAGCACTCAGATCCATGTGAGTGTGGATGGTTTGGGGAAGCCGTTAGTGTTTAGAATCACAGCAGGGCAAAGCAGGATATTACCCAAGCAGAGGCATTACCAGAGAGTTGGCAAGAAGAGCATACGAAGGTGATAGGGGATAAGATTCTCAGGAATTCAGGGAGAGGATAGACAAGGGAAGGCCGGGTGCTGATTCCTTCTAAGAGGAATAGGAGGGTGGTGGGAGATTTGACCGGCACGTTTACAGGGAGAGGCATTTAGTCGATAAAAGATTTTTTTGCGATTTAACACGGATTGCTATATTGGTGCTTGTGCTGAGAATTATCTGGCCAAATTGCTGTGGCTAAAGTTTAAGGGTATATGTGGCAGGCGTGGCTTCTGAGTCAGTGGGGGGTGGCACTCTGGCTCAACCTGGCTCTGGTGGTGCTGGGTCTGCTGAGCCCTCAGAAAGCTCTGACGCGAGCAGGGGTCATCCACGCGGGCCTGCTGGGCTTGCTGGTGTGGGGGGGGCTGGGCGGGCGGGGCTACGCGGTGGTAGCCGCCTATTTTTTAATAGGGACAGCCGTAACCAAGCTAGGGATCCGGCGCAAGCAGGCGCAGGGGATCGCCGAAAAGCGAGAGGGGGCGCGAGGGCCGGAGAACGTCTGGGGATCCGCTTTAACCGGGGCAGTATGTGCGCTAGGATACGCTTTCTTCCCGCATCCCCTGTGGTGGTTGGGATACAGCGCCAGCTTTGCAGCGAAATTGGCCGATACCGTCAGCAGCGAGGTGGGGAAAGCCTATGGCCGCAAGACCTTTTTGATCACCACCTTCCAGTCCGTGCCGGCGGGCACAGAAGGAGCCGTGAGCCTAGAGGGATCCCTGGCGGGGGTGGCGGCAGCGGCAGGGATGGCCGGGTTGGCCTGGGGGATTGGCGGGGAGTGGGTGGGGGAAAGCCCATTTTGGTTGGGCATCTGCTGGCTGGCTGGGATCCTGGCCACCCTGGCGGAAAGCTGGATGGGAGTGGTGTTACAACCCCGTTTGGCCTGGATGACCAACGAAGTTGTAAACAGTATTCAAACAACCCTGGCCGCTCTTCTGGCGGTAGGGCTGGGATCCCTTATGGGCATCGGATCCTAGAAATAGGGTCACCATGAACTACCCCACCGTATAGGCAGATGGGGTTTCTAGTGCCCCATCCCCTTAACAGTGAGGTTTTTGTCCCTTCCTCTGTCCCAGTTGCTTCATAGACCCGCAGGTCTCTGAAGGAGTGCTGCAACATCCGAGACCAACGAGGCTGGTTCCCAACCCCGGTTGCCCGTTGACGGCAACGTTGTACATGACCATTACCGAACCACGGTCTCTATTGCCGTGCCACCGAGAACGGCCATACAAAGAAGTCAAGCCAGGAGGCTTGACCAAAAGGGGAGAAGCTCTCCCCTTTCGCTGACCAGAGCTCCCTTAGCGCAGGCCGCTGGGCTTATAGACCAGGAAGCTGAGCACTTGGCACTGCTTAATGTTGTCGAACCCCACCACGCGAATGAAACAGTTGGGGTAGGCGCTGCGGCAAGCCTGCACTTCGCTGAGCACCTCCTGGGGAGAAGTGGCACTGAACAGGGGCAGCTTCCACAGCGTCCAATAGCGAACCGTCGGTTCAGAAGATTCGTTGAACTCTATGGCCGGGATGTAGCCCTGATCCAAGATGTACTGCACCTGCTTGATGATCTGCAGATCCGTCAGCGGCGGCAGATAGGAGAGGGTTTCGTAGCGGCGCTCTTTTGGTAAGGTTTGCATGATCGGTGTCACTCCGTTTCGAGCCTAGGGTTTTGTGGGGGGGATCCCGCTTCCGGGTGGGTAACGGGTAGGGATCCTGTTGCTGAGGTGATCCGTTCCAGATGATTGCGGCGGTGCTCCATGTTGGCTTGCTGGATGCCGGCTTTGGCCATTTCCGGCAGGTAATCGACCACCTCCGCAGCAATGTGTTCACGAACGGTCATGATGCGATAGGCCAACTCAGGACGCTCAGCCAGCAAAGCCCGCAGGTAGGCTTCTCCATCCTGAAGGTTTTGCCGAGCGGAGAACTGCTGTAGCCAAAGGGCCCTGGGGGGATCTGTTTCGCTCAGTTGGGCCAGCACCGTGCGCATCGCCTGATAAGTCAGGTAGCTGATCAAGGTCTTGGCGGTGTCTTTGGCGATCTGTTTCAGATCCATTGCCGATCCAGGGAGGGGGCCAGCAGGGCAAGAGAACCGTAGGGATCCCTTGCCCCCAGCAGATCTCTAGAGGGTGTCGACGGCCTTGAACTCGAACTTGATTTCCTTCCACAGCTCGCAGGCAGCCGCCAGCTCTGGTGACCACTTGGCTGCTTCCCGGATAATGTCGTTGCCTTCGCGGGCCAGGTCTCGACCTTCGTTACGAGCTTGGATACAAGCCTCCAAGGCCACCCGGTTGGCGGTTGCGCCCGGCGCATTGCCCCAGGGGTGTCCCAAGGTTCCGCCGCCAAACTGCAGCACCGAGTCGTCGCCGAAGATTTCCACCAGCGCCGGCATGTGCCAAACGTGGATCCCACCGGAAGCCACTGGCATCACCCCTGGCATGGAAGCCCAATCTTGGGTGAAGAAAATGCCGCGGGAGCGATCGGCCTCTACGTAGTTTTCCCGCATGAGATCCACAAAGCCCATCGTGATGGCGCGGTCGCCTTCCAACTTGCCCACCACCGTCCCAGAGTGCAGGTGGTCGCCACCGGACATGCGCAAACACTTGGCCAACACCCGGAAGTGGATGCCATGGTTCTTCTGCCGGTCGATCACCGCGTGCATGGCCCGGTGAATGTGCAGCAGAATGCCGTTATCCCGGCACCACTTGGCCAAGCTGGTGTTGGCAGTGAAGCCAGCTGTCAAGTAGTCGTGCATGATGATAGGGGCGCCCAACTCCTTGGCAAACTCGGCCCGCTTGAACATCTCTTCGCAGGTGGGCGCTGTCACGTTCAAATAGTGGCCCTTGATCTCGCCGGTTTCCGCTTGGGCCTTGTGGACAGCCTCCATCACGAACAAGTAGCGATCCCGCCAGCGCTGGAAGGGCTGGGAGTTAATGTTTTCGTCATCTTTGGTGAAGTCCAGGCCGCCCCGCAGAGCTTCATACACGGCCCGCCCGTAATTTTTGGCAGAAAGGCCCAACTTGGGTTTGATGGTGCAGCCCAGCAGCGGACGGCCATACTTATTCAACTTATCCCGCTCCACCTGAATGCCGTGGGGAGGGCCTTGGAAGGTTTTCAGGTAGGCCACCGGAATTCGTACATCTTCCAGCCGCAGCGCCTTTAGGGCCTTAAAGCCAAAAACGTTGCCCACAATCGAGGTGAGCATGTTGGTCACCGAGCCTTCCTCGAACAGATCCAGCGGATAGGCGACGAAGCAGAAGTACTGGTTGTCTTCGCCGGGAACCGGCTCGATGTCATAGCAGCGGCCCTTGTACCGATCCAAGTCGGTCAGCAAATCTGTCCATACCGTTGTCCAGGTGCCCGTCGAAGACTCAGCCGCCACAGCCGCCCCGGCCTCTTCGGGAGGAACACCCGGCTGAGGAGTAACCCGGAAACAGGCCAAGACATCGGTATCCTTAGGCGTGTAGTCGGGAGTGTAATAGGTGAGTCGGTAATCCTTCACACCGGCTTGATAGCCGCTTTTGGATTGGGTTGCTGAGTAGGCCACGTTGATCTCCCTCTGAACGAATTACAGAACCAGAAAATGCCCTTCACGGATGCAACCAAGAGGAAAAACTCAGGGCCAAAACTCGAGACCGCCGAGTTTCCGTGAATAAGACCGCCCCACAACCATGAGGCCAAAGTTGGGCTTTAAGACACTCTTCATCCCGGCGGATGGAAGCCCTAAACCCTTCTTTTCGAGCGCCTTCAATCACTAGCTTCGACTCCCTGGATTTGCAAACCCAGCGGAAAGGAATTTATACAGCGCCTAAGCTAGAATCTCGGCAAACACAACTCTATATAGGTTTAATCCTAAGCTACCATCCGCAATAATGGGCTGATCATTACTTTCTTTATGAGTTTGATTAGTTTAATTAAAGTAAGACCCCCTGCTTCCCGCTGAGAATACAGATTTCTTTGGCTTTCTTAATATCCTTCGGGTGGGATCCCCGGCCAAAACCAAAAGCTCCCTTCTTTGAGGGAGCAGAGCAAACCCACCCGCAGGGCCTGGACGGTCAAGAAACGGCTGCCAGGGTTGGCTGGGGTCTCTTGCTGATCACCTGGTCGATAAGGCCGTACTCTTTGGCTTGTTCTGGGGTCATGAAGTTGTCGCGGTCGGTATCTCGTTCGATGCGCTCTAGAGGTTGACCGGTGTGGTAGGCCAGCAAGCTATTGAGGCTGTTTTTGATGAAGAGGATCTCTTTGGCCTGAATTTCAATATCGGTAGCTGGCCCCTGAGCTCCACCAAGGGGTTGGTGGATCATGATGCGGGCGTGGGGAAGGGCAATGCGCTTGCCTTTGGTGCCCCCTGCCAGCAGAAAGGCTCCCATGCTAGCAGCCAAACCAATGCAGATGGTGGAGACATCCGGCTGAATGTGCTGCATGGTGTCGTAAATGGCCATGCCAGCATAGACAGAGCCGCCGGGGGAGTTGATGTAGAGGTAGATGTCTTTTTCAGGGTCTTCGGACTCCAAGTAGAGCATCTGGGCCACAATCAGGTTAGCAATGTCGTCGTCCACCTGGGTGCCCAAGAAAATGATCCGATCCCGCAAGAGACGCGAGTAAATGTCAAAGGCGCGCTCGCCTCGCGCAGATTGCTCAATAACGGTGGGAATCATGCCAGTCCAAACGATGGGTCAGTCCTTACTAGTGTAGTCTAAGCCACCGGACGGATGCTTTGCTCAGGACGACTCACCGGCCCGCCTCCGTACGGGGCTCGATGGGGTGTGAGCCGGCTAGAACAGCAAAGAGACGGGGTGGTTATGGCGGGATCCCTCTTCTTCTGGGATGTGGAACGGGTCTGAGGTGTAGCTTTTTAACGATGGGGGAAGGCGAAGCCAAGATGGACGTGATCCCAGATGAACCGATCGTGATTGCCAGCCTGCTGAGCCTGGCTTTGCTGGGGATCTTGATTCTGAACTTGGCAGGGCGTGGGTCTGGGGATGCAGATTAAAAGGTTGACAAGCTTACTTATCCTTCTTTAGGATTAGGATCGCCTTGTCGGAGAGCGCCCCCATCGTCTAGAGGCCTAGGACACATCCCTTTCACGGATGCGACAGGGGTTCGAATCCCCTTGGGGGTATAGAGACGAATAAGGTCTGCTTCAGGGCTTTCTTCCAGGCCCAGGGGCGGTTGTTGCATTGTCTTGGGGACAGGGGTTTAAGAGGCGTCAGAGTCAGGGGAGAGATGAAGCTGTCGACACGGGATCCCTGGCAGCAGTGACGCCCTGCCTGGAGAGTCTTCACGGCCATAAGCATACAAACCCGGAAAGTGGGTCATCCGGGATCCCCATACAAGCGGCATGGGCAGCCAGCCAACTGCCACTCCGTCGAGGGGGATCCCTATTCCACCCTTACTCCTCAACAGGGGAAAAATCTCCAAAGCAGCGGCCTAGAAGGTTAGGCTTAGTTGTCCAATCGGCTACGGCTTGGGTTTGAGCAGACCTAGGGCCTGCCAGGATCAGGTGCTGGCCACCAGAGCTTCAGCCGGCGTGGCGGCGACCAACAGCTCATCTTTGATAAGCTCTGCCAGCTCCTGCAGTTGGCGAATCGCCTCTGCCCCTTCCAATTTCATAAGCTCCCGGTCATCCCGCATTTCTGTCCAGCTAATGGAGCATTCGGAAACCAAAAAGCGGATTAGGTGCCCCTCTCGTAAACTGACCATAAACGAGGCACTCTCGAAAGACGTACCACAGGTGTAGCAAGAGGCTGGGTAGCCCCGCTTCTCCAAAACGATGGCCAGGGCCTGCAAACTCATCACCAGATCTTGAACATAGCTGCGGTATTGTTCCGCCAACCGTGTGAACATCACGCTCCTCCCTAACGGATTGGCACTTTTGGGGCTTAGCCTAGCTGCAAATGACCTAACTAGTAATTTATGCTTAGGGCTAGGATTACATCTATCATAACAATCGACAACCCCTCAAGGAAGTGGTTAAGGCCACAGAGTAGGCGAAGTCTACTTCAGTCAAATGTAGTATTCAACACTTCTCTTAACAGGGACATCAAAATTTACCTCGAGTCAATGCTCTTATCTATCGGGATCCTCACCCAGTGCTTGGCCCAGTCTTTTCTCAAAATGGCTCAGGGCTGCTCGTGTCAGCAGGACAGTTGCCTCAAAGCTTTCTCTTGCAAGGGTCTCACCGATCGCGAAGTAAGACGCGGTCTTTTGACAAGAGACCGGCGGGAGTGTCAAGTGGGCCAAGGCTTGCAGACGAATGCAGATCAAGGTGGGTTCCCGCCCGATTATGCTGAGAAAACTCCCGGCATGGACAATTGAGAAGGAACGGCTTGATGCTGACACCTGTTGATCTGGAGAAACGAGTGGCTTATTTGCAGAGTCCCCAAGCCATTCGGGATCGCTGTCAGTTGCTATTTGAAAGGGTTTTGGCCGATGAATCAGAGCACTTTCGCCTCGACCTGAACCGGCTGGGATCCGTAGCCGACTATGTGATCACCACAATGCGGGCCCATTATCCCAACGGGGAAATTCCCTTCCACAGCCGCTGGCAACATTTTCAGGTGGGATCCGGGGAGCGCCTAGCCCGTTTGGAAAATCGACTTAAAGACATGGATCCGCTGGAGCGGCTGCGATGCAAGTGGGATCTGGCCATCGTCAGCGTGTTGCTGGACGCAGGCGCAGGCTCTGCCTGGAAGTACTGGGATCCAGAAAGTCAGACGGTGGTGGGTCGTTCCGAAGGTTTGGCCTTGGCCAGTTTCGACTGGTTCTGGCAAGGTGGGTTTTCCAGCGATCCCCAGCAGCCTCTGCAGGTGGATGCGGCGGGCCTGGAGCGGATCACCTTGGCGGATTTGGCAGCAGCTTTCCAGGTGGGGCCGGAAAATCCTTTACTGGGACTGGAGGGGCGCTGGCAACTGCTGCAAAGGTTGGCACAAACTTTGCGGGCTCAACCTCAATACTTTGGATCTGGTCACAATCTTCCTCGTCCAGGCCGGTTGTGGGACGCCATCCAGCCTGAGGATCCCAGCGGTGGGATCGAGGCAGCACAGGTCTTACAGGCGGTTCAGAGGGGGTTTAGCTCCATTTGGCCTGGGCGAGTCTCGCTGGCCGGGATCCCTCTGGGGGATGTCTGGCCCTATCCCCACCTGCCCCAAACGGAGCCGGGGAGCCATTGGGTGCCTTTTCACAAGTTGTCCCAATGGATGACCTATTCCCTGCTGGAGCCGTTGCAGCAGGAGGGGATCCCAATCGGGGGTTTGGATGAGCTGACGGGTTTGGCGGAGTATCGCAACGGGGGGCTGTTTGTGGATTTGGGGGTGATCCAGCTCAAGCAGCCGGAGATTGGGCAGCAACCGCATCCCCCAGATTCGACGGTGATTGTGGAGTGGCGGGCCCTGACGGTGATTTTGCTGGATCAAGTTGCCTCCTTAATCCGGGAAAGGCTTGGCTGCTCTGCCCAAGAGTTGCCCCTGGTGAAGATACTGCAAGGGGGAACCTGGACGGCAGGGCGGCAAATCGCTGCCCAGCTCAGGCCAGATGCTTCTCCTCCCATCCAACTGCTCAGCGATGGCACGGTTTTTTAGGGATCCCCTTTCGAGATTCTTAAGAAGTTCTGTAATAATCTCAGGGCCAAATCAGGACGGGATCCCCAGTGCAGATGCAGGTACGAAGCGTGAAGGCGCTCGGTGGCCCATCCTTCCTGTTGAAGCTGGGCGGGGGATCCCCAGCTGTAGATTGGGCTGGGGGAGATGGGGGTGCTGCGGGAGCGGTGAAATTCATGCCCGCGCAGGCGATCCCCGGCTGGGGCCAGCAGGGTTGGGCGCAAAACCGCAGCTTCGCGGTAGCCCAAACACAGCCGGTTGGCCATGTCTACTGTGATGGGCAACAGCCCGGCCATCGGGTAGGTCTTTCCCTGAAAATCGGTAAGGGATTGGCCCAGCACCATCAGTCCGCCGCACTCGGCGTAGAGGGGTGGGTGGGTGGGCGGGGGAGGTTGTTGGTTAATTCTCTCAGATAGAGGTGCTGCAAACAATTCCGGGAACCCTCCCCCCAGCAGCACGCCGTCGCAGGGCTCCGGTGGCCATAGCCCCACCTGGAGGGGGGAATACTCCAGCAGCTCGGCTCCACAGGCCCGCAACAGATCCAAGTTGTCGGCGTAGTAGAAGTTAAAGGCGTGGTCTTGGGCCACCGCCACCCGTACCTGTTCGCAGCAGCGGGACGGCCACAGCTCTCCCACCGCCGGAGGAAGCGTCCGAATCAGGGGCAATAGGCCATCCCAATTGACGTGTTGCTCCGCCAGCTCGGCCCAGGCAGCTTGCCAGTGGGGGAAGTGATCCAGTTCTGAGACAGGCACCAACCCCAGGTGTCGGCTGGGCAACCGCAAATCCTCCCGCCGGGGAAACTGGCCCAAGACCGGGATCCCCACTGCAGCCGCCGCCTGCTGCAAGATTTGTCCATGCCGCTCCGAGGCCACCCGGTTGAAGATCACCCCGGCAATGGAGAGGCGGGGATCCCAGCGGCTCAAGCCGTAGAGCAAAGCGGCCACCGTCGTTCCCATGCCACTGCCATCGATCACCAGCACCACAGGGATCCCGAGCAGGCGGGCCACATGGGCGCTGCTGGCAAAAAAAGGCTCCGTTCCGCCCTCGGGGAGGGGCAGGGATCCCGGCGCTCGTCCATCGAAGAGGCCCATTACCCCCTCCACAATGGCTCCATCCTTGCCCTGGCAATGGTGGCGAAAGCAGCGCTGCACAAAGTCCTCGTCGGTCAAGAAGGGATCCAAATTGCGACAGGGGATCCCGCTCACCGCTGTGTGAAACAGAGGATCGATGTAATCCGGCCCCACCTTGAACGGTTGGATGCGCAGGCCCCGCCGTCTCAGAGCGGCCAACAGAGCCAGAGTGATGGTGGTTTTGCCGCTGCCGCTTGCCGCTGCCGCCAGCAGAATGGCCATCTTTCCTGCCCAAGGGTTAGAACTCGATGCCGATTTGCGCCTTGATCCCCTGGTCGCGGAAGGGATGCTTGACCAAAGTCATCTCCGTCACCAGATCGGCTCGGTCGATCAACGCTGCCGGCGCGCCCCGCCCCGTCAAGATCAGGTGAACCCGCTCCGGTTTCTCCGCTAGCCCGGCCAACACCCTGTCCGGCGAGAGATATCCCAACTTGAGGGCGACATTGATCTCATCCAGAAGCACCAACTGAAACTCCCCGCTGGTGAACAGCTCCCGCCCCTTTTCCCAGGCCGCCTGTGCATGGGCGATGTCTCGCTCCCGATCCTGGGTTTCCCAGGTAAAGCCCTCTCCCATGGCGTAAAAAGCTATTTTCCCCAGGCCCAGCTCTGGATGCTCGGCCAATTTCCGCAATAGCTTGGCTTCTCCTGGATCCCAGGCCCCCTTGATAAATTGCACCACCCCCACCGACAATCCCTGGCCGAGGGCGCGGAAGATCATGCCAAAGGCAGCCGTGGTCTTTCCCTTGCCCTGCCCCGTGTGCACGATGATCAAGCCCTTGTCATCTCGCATGCCCGACAGACGCTGCCGCTGGATCTGCTGGCGTTTTTGCATTCTTTGGCGATGCCGCCAGTTTGGGTCAGCCTCTGTGCCCGGTGAGCTATCGCAAGCAGCCTCAAGTTCTGTTGTCGAGGGGGGCAGGGGCTGGGATCCCGAAGCCGGTGCAGGCCAGCCAGACAGGGCGGGTTGGGCCATAATCATAAAAAAAATTGAGATTCGCCACACAAGCTGAGGGGAAGGTGCTGTGCCTACGGCAGGGGAACTGCACCGCTGACGCGACTGTTAGGGCAAACTCAAGTTCCCCCACAGCAGACCGCCCCCATCCTAATCCCTCATCTGGTTGCATTGGCTGGGATCATGAGAGAACCGGCTGCTGCTTTCCGAGATAGCCTGCTAATGTACTGCTTCATCTGGGCAGTGCTGGCAATAGGGTGTTTTCAAGTCTTGCCCCGCATCCAAGTCGTATCTGCCGCCGAGTTGCAACCGTGGCTAGCGCCCAGCTACTTTGCAGGTCTGGGGGGATCCCTATTGGCAGCCTTGGGATCCCTGTTGGCCATCTCAGCCGAAACGACGCCAAATCCTGCCGACAAAAAGCATCTGCACCGCTTGGCTTGGGGATTGGGGACAGTTGGCTTTCTCGGCGTTCTCTCCCCCCTGGGCTTGGCCGGCGCATTCTTTCTCAAAGCCGCTCAGGGGACAGACTGGTGGCAGGGTCTGTTTGGCTGAGGCCGCCCACAGCTCATTTTTTTGACAAATGGATCAAGGTTGGGGGTACTATAGGGACAAGTTCCGTTCTTTATCCAGAGCAGACTGAGGGATCAGGCCCAATGAAGCTGCGGCAACCCGGCGGAAGCCTCCGCTACGGTGCCAATTCCTGCGGTTAGTCAGTAACCGAAAGATAAAGGCAATAAAGTTTTCTCTAGAGGATAGCCCTCTTTGCTGAGGGAATTTATCTGGCGACTTTATCCTTTAGCGGCTCCCATAGCTCTGGTCGCGGCAGTGGGGCAAGGCTTTCGCGAGGGCGCTGGTCGCGTCAGCGGTTTGGGTCACCTGCTGTTTGCTGGGCCTTTTCCCTGGCTGGGTTGGGGCTGGTTGCGTTGGCGATGGGGAGCACCTAGAGATCCCTGGCCGACTCTCTCTCCCACGGATGATGAACGAGCGGGTGAGCCTTGTTTTTTGTTCAGGTTCTCAGTTCTAGCTTTTAAGGAGAAGGTTCGTTGTCCAAGTCGTTTTTGTTTTCCTCGGAGTCGGTGACGGAGGGGCACCCCGACAAAATCTGCGATCAGATCTCCGATGCCATCGTGGATGCCCTCTTGACGGCGGATCCCCTCAGTCGGGTGGCCGCCGAGGTGGTGGTCAATACGGGCCTGGTTTTGTTGACCGGGGAGATCACCTCGCAAGCGCAGGTCAACTTCACCCGTCTGGTGCGGGACAAGGTGGCCGAAATTGGCTATACCGATGCCAAGAATGGGTTTTGTGCAGAAAGCTGCGCGGTGTTGGTGGCTTTCGATGAGCAATCTCCCGATATTGCCCAAGGGGTGAATGTGGCCCTGGAAAGTCGCGGCTCCCAGGAAGATCAATTCGACTTGGTCGGGGCCGGGGATCAGGGGTTGATGTTTGGCTTTGCCTGCGATGAAACTCCCGAGTTGATGCCCTTGCCCATTAGCTTGGCCCACCGCCTCAGCCGCCAGTTGGCCACGGTTCGCAAAAACGGCACCCTGCCCTATCTGCGCCCGGATGGCAAAACGCAGGTGACTGTAGCCTATGAGGAGGGTCGCCCGGTGGGCATTCACACCCTGCTCATCTCTACCCAGCACACGCCCACGATTGGCACCCTTACGGAAGAGGCAGCGGTACAAGAGCGGATCCGCGCCGATCTCTGGGAGGCGGTGGTCACGCCGGTGTTTGCCGAGCTGCCCATCAAGCCGGATAGCCACACCCGCTTCCTCACCAATCCCACCGGCAAGTTTGTCATCGGCGGCCCTCAGGGAGATGCGGGCCTGACCGGACGCAAGATCATCGTCGATACCTACGGCGGCTATTCTCGCCATGGGGGCGGGGCCTTCTCCGGCAAGGATCCCACCAAGGTGGATCGCAGCGCTGCCTATGCGGCTCGTTACGTGGCCAAGAACATCGTGGCAGCTGGCTTGGCGCAAAAATGTGAAGTGCAGGTGAGCTACGCCATTGGGGTAGCCCGCCCCATCAACATTTTGGTGGAAACCTTTGGCACAGGGCGCATCCCCGACGAAGAGCTGTTGCGGCTGGTGCAGCGCCACTTCGATCTGAGGCCGGCAGCCATTTTGGCTCAGTTCCAACTGCGGGAGTTGCCTCGCCAACGGGGAGGGCGCTTCTACCAAGACGTAGCGGTCTATGGGCACTTTGGGCAAACCCATCTGGATCTGCCCTGGGAGCGCACCGACAAAGCTGCTCTGCTGCGGGAGGAGGCTCTCGCCAAGGCGACTGCCATCCTGGCCTAGGGGGGGGACGGTCTGCTCCCTCAATGTTTGCCCTGGTGAAGCTGCTTGACCAGGTGGGGTAGCTCCGGCAGGATCAGGCTGCGCATAGCCAGTTGCACGGCTGCTGGGGAGCCAGGCATGGAAAAGATCAAGCACTTTCCGTGGATCCCGGCGATGGCCCGAGAGGCGATGGCCCGACTGCCGACCTGGGCGTAGCTGAGCTGACGGAAGATCTCCCCAAAACCGGGCAAGGTTTTCTCTAAGAGAGCCTCAATGGCGTCATAGGTGGTGTCGCGGGGGGCGATGCCTGTGCCGCCATTCAACAAGATCACCGGCAGGGATCCGGCCCAATCCTGAACCTGCTCTCGAATGAGCTGCGGTTCATCTCGGAGAATGCAATACCTCTCCACCCGGTGGCCGGATTCCTGGAGGGCTGTGCAGATAAACTGGCCGCTGTGATCGGTTTCAGGGGTGCGCGTGTCGCTGACGGTGATCACCCCACAGGGCAAGGCGGCAAAAATGTGCTCCGCACCGCTGTCGCAATCGAGGGGAAAGTTCATGGCCAGGATCCCTGAGGAAAGAGAGTGGCAAGCCCATCAAGACTGTCCCTGAGGGGGCTCGGCAGGAGTTGGAGGGTCAACGACCGTCTGCTGGAGCTCTAGGATCCCTGAGGACTCTGCCCCACCAGCACGGGCGAGTTGGGGAGGAGGGGACTGGGCAAGCAGGCGGCGCAGCTTGGGGGGAAGCTCCTGCAACTGCTCCAACAACAAGTTTAGAGATATGGCCGGTTCTCGGGAAAACAGGGATCCCGCGGGGGGTACCGGCGGCAGAGGAGAACAGGCAAAGGCAGCCGCAGCCAAAGAGCGGATCCGCTCCTGCTGCTCCTGCCAAAGGAACTGGCCGATTTCTGGGGGAAAGGTAAGATGAGGAGAGCCGCGACGCTGCCAAAGGCGGAGAAGCTGCTCCACAGAGGCGGCCTTGTACCGCCCCTGGTAGAGGGCTTCTAGCAAGGCTGCCGGGATCCAACGGGCCGGGAACGACTGGCCCCAGCGCTCCACCCAAACCTGGCTGGGTTGACCTTCCAGCTCAAACCCATAGTGCTCCAGAAAGGTGGCAGGATCCATCAGCCCATGGCAGCCCAAGGAAACTCAACCCAAGCTAGTCCAGATCCGCCGAGACAAAGGGGAGATAAAGCCTTTCTCCCTGGATCTCGCAAGACAGCTCTCGTCCAAGAATACCCCTATTTGCCTTTCATGAAGGCTCTGTGAAGAGGCTATAAAGCTGCAAAGCTGCGGTACGCTTAAAGACTCAGTGGCTGAGCCGAATTTTGCCGCAGCCGATCCTCCAACCACCAACGGCTGTAGGGCAGGCCATGGCTTTGCAAGGTGTAGAAGGCGTAGCTGCGGCGGCTCGGGTCGGCGGATCCCCCCCAGCGGGCCAACACCGGATAGGTAAGAGGAAACCAGCGATCACTTTGGCCGGGATCGAACGCTGGCGAGCCTCCATAGCCAAACTCAGAAAAGACGGTGTACCGATAGAAGATCAGATCCCGGTGCATCTGCAGCCGTAGCCGCTGCAGTAAGGCATAGCCCCCCGCTCCTAACCCCGCCAAGAAGCCGGCAGTGAGGGCCACCATTGCTACGGGACGAAGGGGAAAGCGGCGGGACGAGGGCGCAGCAGGAGGGGTAGCTGGATTCATAAAACCCAATCCAAATCAAAGCAGGCGCCCCCACTCTACTCGATACTCGACTGTGTTGGAAGACAGAGGGAATGCCCACAGCCGTTTCCAGCCGGCTTGAGACGCCGGCCCTCTGCGCCACCCAAGGTCATCAGTCTTACCCCTGCCTGAGAGGGATCCCGGCCAGCCATTTCTTGGAAAGGCTCTGCTGTATTGCTTTATCGTTGTTTCAAACAAGATTAAGACACTTTGCCGCCGACTCCTACCCCCACAATAAGAGGGGCGGCTGCGCCGCTCTTCTAAAACCCTTGCCTTTGACCATTCCTGCAGTGCATCCCCCGATTTCTTGGAGGCCTGAGTTGCCAGCACCCTTTCAGGATAGGCTCTCCCTTAGCCGGCGGTTGCCATGGCCTTCAACCCCTTCAAAATCAGGTAGTCCAGAATACTGGTGTTCTCCTCGCCGCGATAATTAAAATTGGAGCGCACCAGCCACAGCCCCTTCTGAGTGCGGCAACAGAGGTTCAGCAGCGTGCGGGCCAAAATCTGTTGACGCGCCTGTAAATCCCGCGCCGCATCGAAAACCTCCCCGTCCCATTCCGGCGTCAGCACACGGCTGTTGTAGAGCACATGCCAGAGGGAGCGGGACCAGCTGGGGTTGGTGATATCAAACCAAAATTGGTAATCCGCCTCCAAACCCCGAGTGATGTAGGCCCCCGGAGTTGCAACTACCAAGTAACGGGAATAGTCGGGCTCGAAGCGGCTGCTGCTGGGGGTCTGTCCCGAGCGGATCATGGCCAAAAAGGCGGGATCCCCTTCGGCGGGGAAGGCCTGGCGAAACCGCCGTGCCGCTTCCATCAACACGCGCAGCAGCTCTTGATCCTGAGAGGAAGCAATCGCCGGGGCTAAGTGATCGGCAAAAAACTGCTGGAAGAAAGCGGCCAATGAAGGGCCGGGATGATAGCCGCGCAGCCAATCGAACAGTCGCTGGTAGCGCTCCAGGTTGGCAAACCCCACCCGCTCTGGCTGCCGTACTGCCGTTCGGGGACGCAGAGAACGCCCCACCGGATCCCAGGTATCTTCGGCCAACAGAGCTGCCCGGATGGGATCCAGCCCCAGCACCCAGCTCAACATCAGCCGCCAAGCCGGCAAAGTGGGAAAAGCACCCCACTCGGGATGGGCCAATTCTGCTGCCGTCAGCACCGCCCGCACCAAGGGATAGCGGATCAACGCCGGGAAGGGGGCAATCGACAAAACCGGCACTTCCGACAACTGCTCCTGCAAGCTCAGGCTCACCCCCACATCCATACGGGGCAGCAAAACAGCAATGCGATGGGCCGGGATCCCGGCCCCCAAAAGCCGGCGAATTTGGGCAACCATCACCTCCACTGCCGCAAACTGGGTCTCTTCCTCCAGCGTTTGCACCAGCGGCAGTCCTCCCCCCTGCGGCTCGGGCAGCGGATGGGAAAACTGGGGATCCAACACCCGCGCAATCTGCACCCCTAAGCGGATCATGCCTGCTGAAGCGCGATGGCTCCCCTCCAGAAACCGAACCTGCGTTTTTGCCATCAAGAAGTCAGCTACTGCCTCTGGGATCCCGGTCAAGGAAACCCCACCACCAAGGGTGTAGCTGAAAAATTGACTTTGCAGATGGGATTGCCCCTGCCGGTAAAACTCCAGCGCCACGGCACAACTGTCTTCCGCCTGATCCACAATCAGGTGATCCCACTCTTGCCAAAACTCCGCCAGCGGCAGGATGTGCTCGCCAAACAGCCGAATTTGCAGGCCAAAATCCAGGGATCCCAACCGAAGCGCTGCCTCCCACAGCCGACCCACACAGCAGCCCATTGCCTGCAAAGCCTCTGCCCGCCGCGGATCTGCCTCCTCGGGCCAAGCCCGGGCCAGCCGGGATCCCACCACCTCTGCCGGCAAACCCGAAGCCCCCGCAATATAAGCAGCACTGCTGATCTGATCCCAGATCTGGAACTCCTTGAGCCCGACCCCGGCAAAGGCTTCCCCATGCCGAGGGCACAAAGCGCAGGCTCGTTCGCAGAGAAATTGAGTGAGATCTTTGGCCAAGGGGATCGGCTCAAACTGAGGAGGCAACTGAGGAAGGCGGGCACACACCTGCGGCCAATGATCGGCCAGAGAGCGCCCAACCCGCTGCAAGAACGTCTCGATCCGCCACGGCCCCACCAAGCCCGAACTGGACTGCTGCAAGCGCCGCAGCACCTCATCCGCTTGCCGTTGACTCCGCACCAAAAATAAGACCCGGCCCGGATCGGCTCCTGCCTGCAACAATCTCCGATAGTGATCTACACAAGCCTGGGTCAGCCCACTGCCTGCCCAGCCCATTACACTTTGGAAGGGAGATGGCTTCCCTGGCCAATGGCTCTTTTCTTCCACTTGAGCTGCCCTTACCCTCTCCGGCCTCTCCAACCAACCCATTTTCTCAGCAAAAGTCTGGACAAACGGGCCTTCGCTTCATTATGATTGTTTTCCGTTGCCAACTGAGTCCATCCGCTTTGGCGACCCGGCGCGCTGCTACACCAGATACTGCCTCTTTAGCAGGTAAGTCTGAGCAGCTCTCAACAAAAGCAGTTTGGCGTGCAGCTTTGGGGGTGAACTAAGCAAAAGGCTCAGCGTTGCCGGCGCTGAACTTGGCCTCGGGGGATCCCTACCTTGCTCTTTCGCCTCAGCCGGCAGACTCAGCTTTGTCTTGAGCTTCCTGCTGCCACGCTATTGCTGTATGCCTATCCATCCGGCTAACTGAGCCATTGGCCTACGGCCCGCTTCGCGGACGGCTAGCCGATTGTCGGAGTGAGCTGGCTCTCAGTTGATGAAAACGAGTCGTGCAGGCTCGATTGGAGGTTCTTGTGGCACTTGGCATCCTCGGAAGAAAAGTCGGCATGACCCAGATCTTCTCTCCAGAAGGGCTGGCCATTCCGGTCACTGTCGTGCAGGCGGGGCCTTGCACCGTGACCCAGATCAAAACCCAAGCCACAGATGGCTACAACGCCATTCAGTTGGGCTACTTGCCCACTGCCGAAAAGCATCTCACGCGGGCGCAGCGGGGCCACCTCACCAAAGCAGGGGTGACAGAGCTGCTGCGCCACCTGCGAGAGTTTCGCGTTGATCAGCCGGAAGCTTACCAATTGGGGCAGAAAATTACCGTCGAGATGTTTTCCCCCGGCCAGTTGGTGGATGTGGCAGGTACCTCCATCGGGCGAGGGTTTGCCGGCTATCAAAAGCGCCACCACTTCGGTCGTGGCCCCATGTCCCACGGCTCCAAAAACCACCGCCGACCGGGTTCCATTGGCGCCGGCACAACCCCAGGCCGCG
The DNA here is from genome assembly GCF_054058915.1 of Thermostichus sp. MS-CIW-41. Taxonomy (NCBI): domain Bacteria; kingdom Bacillati; phylum Cyanobacteriota; class Cyanophyceae; order Thermostichales; family Thermostichaceae; genus Thermostichus; species Thermostichus sp. MS-CIW-41. The sequence goes on along the minus strand of NZ_JBSSBO010000010.1, from coordinate 20,383 downwards.
TGTTTCCGGGGATGCGCATGGCAGGGCGGCTGGGAGGTGGCCGAGTCACCACCCGCAAATTGCAGTTGGTGCAGGTGGATCCAGAGCGGGATCTGCTGGTGATCAAGGGTTGCGTGCCCGGGGTAGAAGGAGGGCTGCTGGAGATCACCCCTGCCAAGCAGGTGGGCAACAAGCGCTAAGGAGGGATCCCTGGCAAAGGCTGACCCGCATCCGCAAAGACGAGGGAACCATGGCAAGTTGTGTGGTGAAAAATTGGCAAGGGGAAACGGTGGGCAGCGCGGAGCTGAGCCTTAAAGTTGCTCGTCCCGAAACAGCCGCCCACATCCTCTATCTGGCACTGCGCCGGCAGATGACCAATGCTCGTCAGGGCAACGCCCACACCAAGACCCGAGCTGAGGTGCGCGGCGGCGGTCGCAAGCCTTGGAAGCAGAAAGGCACCGGTCGGGCCCGTGCCGGCTCCATCCGCTCCCCACTTTGGCGCAAAGGGGGGGTGATCTTCGGCCCCCGCAAGCGGGAATACAACCTGGCCATGAACCGCAAAGAACGGCAACTGGCCCTGCGCACCGCTCTGCAAAGTCGGGTGGAAGACCTGATCGTCGTGGAGGATTTCCAGGAGCAGCTCAACCCGCCCAAAACCCGTGCTGTGGCCCAGGCTTTGCTGCGCTGGGGGGTGATGGAAGATCAATCGGCTCTGCTCATCGTTGCCGAACGCTCGGAAGCCGTAGAGCGGGCCGTGCGCAACATCGCCCGCGTTAAGCTGATCGGCCTGGATCAGATCAACGTTTTCGATCTGCTCAACGTCGATTGGGTGCTGATCACCGTTTCTGCCCTAGAGCAGCTCAAGGCCCGTTGGGGATCCGACGCTGCGCCGGCAGTTCTGGAGACTCCCTCTGAGGATGCACCTCAGGCCGACATAGCCGAAGATCAGGCCCTGCCCGGAGATGGGCCGGAAGATCAGGCCGTTCCAGAAAGCGAACACGAGGAAGCAGAGCAAACCCCAGCCCAACCTGAGGCCCAGGAAAACCAAGCTGCCCTCCAAGGACGTCCAGCAGATCCGCAGGGGCCAGAAGAGCAAACCGAAGAGCCCCAAGATCCAGCAGAAGAACTGGCTCAAGGAGTAGAGCCGCCAACTGCAGAAGAGGCCGAAACAGCCCCAGCAGAGGAGGAAAGCGATGACTGAGAGCAAGCGGATCCTGGCCGACGTCCTGTTGCGCCCCGTCATCACCGAAAAGGCAACCGCCTTGATGGAGCAGCGCAAATACGTCTTTGAAGTGCTGCCCACTGCCACCAAGCCGCTCATCCGAGCTGCTGTCGAAGAAATGTTCCGCGTGCGAGTTACTTCCGTCAACACCCTGAAGCCCCCGCGCAAGCAGCGGCGGGTGGGCCGCTTCGTTGGCTATCGCACCCGTCCCAAGCGAGCCATTGTGACCTTGGCCGAGGGAGATTCCATCACCCTCTTCCCGGACACCTAACCCCCCTTTTTGAGTTGTTGTCATCCCATCCCCCACCCCTACCCGAGCCATGGGCATTCGTACTCTCCGACCTTACACCCCCAGCACCCGTCACATGACGGTCTCTGACTTCGAGGAGCTGTCCCGTGACGAGAACGGCAAGCGGCCCAGACCGGAAAAGTCGCTGCTGCAATTTATTCACCGCAAGAAAGGGCGCAACAACCGTGGCGTCATCACCTGCCGGCACCGCGGTGGTGGCCACAAGCGGCTTTACCGCATCATCGACTTCCGTCGCGACAAGCGGGGGATCCCGGCGACTGTCAAAACCGTCGAGTACGATCCCAACCGCAGTGCCCACATCTGCTTGGTGGAATACGAAGACGGCGAGAAACGCTACATCCTCGCTCCCCGCAACCTACAGGTGGGATCCACCATCATGGCCGGGCCAGAGGCCCCCTTTGAGATCGGCAATGCCATGCCCCTGGAGCGGATCCCCTTGGGAACGGTGGTTCACAATGTGGAGCTGTATCCCGGTCGCGGCGGGCAGATCGTTCGCGCCGCCGGGGCTGGCGCTCAAGTGGTGGCCAGAGAAGGCAAATATGTCTCCCTCAAGCTGCCCTCCGGCGAAGTCCGCATGATCCGCGGCGAGTGCTACGCCACCATCGGCCAACTGGGCAACGTTGACCACAACAACATCAGCCTGGGCAAGGCGGGTCGTAGCCGTTGGTTGGGGCGCCGTCCCAAGGTGCGTGGCTCGGTGATGAACCCTGTGGATCATCCCCATGGCGGCGGGGAAGGGCGAGCCCCCATAGGCCGCAGTACCCCTGTCACCCCTTGGGGCAAGCCCACCCTGGGGTACAAGACCCGCAAACGCAACAAGCCCAGCAGCAAGTTCATCGTGCGCGGTCGTCGTCGCGGGGGCCGTCGAGACAAGGGCGGAAGGGCTGCTCAGTAGCCGCTGGCCATTCGCTCCCCGAAGCTTTTTCGACAGTGAATTGCTTATCAAACGGTTGAGGTTCTTATGGGACGTTCGCTGAAAAAAGGCCCCTTTGTGGATGCCAAGCTGCTTCTCAAGGTGGAGAAGATGAACGAGCGCAACGAGAAGCACATGATCAAGACCTGGTCGCGGGCCAGCACCATCTTGCCGGTCATGATCGGCCACACCATCGCCGTTCACAACGGCAAGCAACACGTGCCCATCTACATCACCGATCAGATGGTGGGTCACAAGCTGGGGGAATTCGTTCCCACCCGTACCTTCCGCGGTCACGCGGGGAGCGACAAAAAAGCCGCTCGCCGTTGAGAGGAATAACGAACAGAAAAGTATCGAGTAGGCAAGGAGAGGGCCATGGCCGATTCATCCCCTGAGGTTAAAGCGGTAGCCCGCTATATCCGCATGTCCCCCTTTAAAGTGCGGCGGGTGTTGGATCAGATCCGTGGGCGCACCTATGCCGATGCCCTGATTCTTTTGGAGTTCATGCCCTACGCTGCCTGTGAGCCGGTTCGTAAGGTGCTGCGCTCGGCGGTGGCCAACGCAGAGCACAACAACGGCTTGGATCCCCGGGATCTGGTGATCAGCCAGGCCTATGCTGATCAGGGGCCCGTCCTGAAACGGTTTCGCCCCCGCGCCCAAGGGCGGGCCTACCCCATTCGCAAGCGCACCTGTCACATCACCATCGCCGTCCGGCCCATAGAGGAAGCTGAAGCGGCGACGGCCTCTTAACCTCCTGTATTTCTAGCCCTTTACCCTTCAACCGACACCACCATGGGACAGAAGATCCACCCCACCGGTTTCCGCCTCGGCGTGATTAAGGAGCATCGCAGCCGCTGGTTTGCCGATCCGGCCCGCTACCCAGCCTTGTTACAGGAGGACGACCAGATTCGCACCTACCTGACCAAGCAACTGAGCAGTGCTGGTTTGGCCGATATCCAAATCGAGCGCAAAGCGGATCAAATTGACCTGGAGATCCGGGCTGCTCGCCCTGGGGTAGTTGTGGGTCGGGGCGGATCCAGCCTAGAGACTTTGCGCCAAGGTCTACAGAAAGAGCTGTCCGCGCTAGCGGGACAAAGCCCTGGTTCACGAGGTGGTGGCGAGCGAACCATTCGCATCAATGTAGTAGAGGTCACCCGTGCCGATGCCGAGGCGACCTTGTTGGCGGAAAACATTGCCCAACAGTTGGAACGGCGGATTGCCTTTCGCCGCATCGTGCGCCAGGTGATCCAACGGGCCCAGCGGGCAGGTGTACAAGGGATCAAAATCCAAATTGCCGGGCGTCTGAACGGGGCCGAGATTGCCCGCACCGAATGGACGCGGGAGGGGCGGATCCCTTTGCATACTTTGCGGGCCGACATCGACTACGCCGAGCACCTCGCCCACACCACTTTCGGCATCATCGGGGTCAAGGTCTGGGTCTTCAAAGGGGAAGTTCTGCCCGGGCAGGAACGCCACGAACAGAAGTTTCCCCTGCAACAGCCCAAACGTCGGCAGCAGCGGCGGCGGCCCACCTTTGAAGATCGCTCGGCTCAGGAGGCCTGAGGGCCAACACCGGAACGTCCAGGGATCCCTATCGCAGTTGACTTAAGGAACGGCCATGTTAAGCCCCAAACGCACCAAGTACCGCAAGCAACAGCGCGGGCGCATGAAAGGCAAAGCGACCCGTGGCAACCGCATCAACTTTGGGGAATACGGCCTTGTGGCCCTAGAACCCGCCTGGATTACAGCTCGACAGATCGAGGCCAGCCGTCGGGCCATGACCCGCTACGTCCGGCGGGGTGGCCAAATCTGGATCCGCATCTTTCCCGACAAGCCCGTTACCCAGCGAGCCGCGGAAACCCGCATGGGATCCGGCAAAGGCAACCCTGAGTACTGGGTTTGTGTCGTCAAGCCGGGCCGTATCCTCTTCGAAATGGGGGGAGTGGCAGAGCCCATCGCCCGCGAGGCCATGCGCCTTGCTGCCCAGAAGCTGCCCATTAAGGTCAAGTTTGTAACCAAAGCCGACTTTGAAAAGCCAGAGCCCGCCCAGGCAACGGCTTCAGAGGTGGCCACCAGCAGTGTATGAGGAGAGTTCAGCCATGCCCATGCCCAAAATTGCTGATGCCCGTGCTTTATCGGACGAAGAGCTGAGCAACGAAATCTACGCCGTCAAGAAAGAGCTGTTTGAGCTGCGTTTGCAGCAGGCCACGCGGCAGTTGAACCAGCCCCATCTCATCCGGCTGCGCAAACACAAGCTGGCGCAACTACTAACTGTGGAGGGAGAGCGTAAGCGGGGCAAACGCCCAACCAAGGAGGAGTAATGGCTGTTCGGGAGAAGATTGGCATTGTTGTCAGCAACAAGATGCAAAAAACGGTGGTTGTTGCTGTGGAAAATCGAGTTGCTCACCCGAAGTACGGCAAAATCGTCGTCAAAACCAAGAAGTTTAAGGCCCACGACGAGGAAAACCGCTGTCAAGAAGGGGATCTGGTGCGCATCACGGAAACCCGTCCCCTTAGCCGCACCAAGCGTTGGCAAGTTGCCGAAATCCTGAGGGAGGTGAAGAAACTATGATTCAGCAGCAAACTATGCTGACGGTGGCCGACAACACCGGTGCTCGCAAGATGATGTGTATTCGCGTGCTGGGCAGCAGTGGCCGTCGCTACGCCAGCTTGGGCGATGTGATCATCGGCGTCGTCAAAGATGCCTTGCCCAACATGCCCGTCAAAAAATCCGATGTTGTCAAGGCTGTTGTCATCCGCACCGTCGATACGGTACGTCGCCCCGACGGCATGTGCATCCGCTTCGACGACAACGCCGCCGTGATCATCAACAACGACGGCAACCCCCGTGGAACTCGCGTTTTCGGCCCTGTAGCCCGTGAGCTGCGGGAGAAAAACTTCACCAAGATCATCTCCCTGGCCCCGGAGGTACTCTGATGGTTCGCCCCCTCAAACCCAGCCAAATTCGGCGCTTAGTTCGGCGACCGGGCATTCGCAAGCACCGCAACAGCCTGCGCTACAAAATGCGTATCAAGCAAGGGGATACCGTTCAGGTGATCTCCGGCGATGACAAAGGCAAAATCGGCGAGGTGCTGCGCGTTTTTCCCGAACGCAACATGGTTTTGGTGGAAGGGGTTAACATTGTTACCTACCACCGCAAACCTCAGCGAGAAGGGGAAAGTGGCCGGATTGAGACCAAGGAAGCTCCCATTCCCGTCTGCAAAGTGATGGCCTATTCCAAGAAGCAGGAGGTGGCCAGCCGTATCGGCTATCAAATCACCGCCGATGGTCGCAAGGTTCGCGTCCTTAAGAAAACGGGTGAGATTCTCGACTAAGCTTTTGATCCCTTTCCACCATTGGTTTGGCTCTGACCCAGCCCAGAGCCACAAGGAGAAGCCACCATGCCCCAGCGTCTGCAAATCCACTACAACACCGTCATTGTCCCCAAGCTGCAAAAGGAGTTGGGCTACACCAACATCCACCAGGTGCCCCGCCTGGAGAAGATCGTGATCAACCGCGGCTTGGGGGAAGCTTCCCAAAATGCCAAGGCTCTGGAATCCTCCATTGCCGAGATCAGCGCCATCACCGGTCAGCGTCCGGTGATCACCCGCGCCAAAAAGGCAATTGCCAGCTTCAAGATTCGCAAGGGCATGCCGGTTGGCCTGATGGTAACCCTACGGCGGGAGCGCATGTATGCGTTTTTGGATCGCCTGATCAACATTGCTCTGCCCCGTATCCGTGACTTCCGCGGCGTCAGCCCCAAAGCCTTTGATGGACGAGGCAACTACACCCTGGGCATCCGCGAACAACTGATTTTTCCCGAAATCAACTATGACTCTGTAGATCAGTTGCGAGGTATGGATATTTCAATTGTGACCACTGCTAAAACCGACGAAGAGGGCCGTGCCCTGCTCAAAGCGTTTGGCATGCCCTTTGCCTCCTAGGTTGCCCACCCTGACTTTTCTTGATCTGCATCGATCTTCCGAGGAGCACTGACCCACCGATGGCCCACACCAACGACACGATCGCCGATATGCTCACCCGCATTCGCAATGCCACCATGGCTCGGCACGAGTCGGTGGCAGTTCCGGCCACACGCATGACCCGCAGCATCGCTCGCGTTCTTCATGAGGAAGGGTTTGTCAGCGAATGGAAGGAGGAGGGAGAAGGGATCCAAGCCCGAGTGGTGTTGCGATTGAAGTACAAGGGCAAAGGCCGCAACTGCAGGCCCATCATCAATGGCTTAAAGCGGGTGAGCCGACCCGGCCTGCGGGTTTACCGCAACCACAAAGAGCTGCCCCGAGTGCTGGGAGGAATTGGGATCGCCATCATCTCCACCTCCAACGGCATCATGACCGACCGGGAGGCTCGTAAGCAGGGCATTGGTGGTGAAGTCCTCTGTCTTGTCTACTAGACCTTAAGTTTTCTCTGGTCAGGAGTTTTTCCCATGTCCCGTATCGGTAGACGCCCCATCGCCCTTCCTGCCAAGGTGGAGATCCAGATCGACGGCCAACACATTGCAGTGAAAGGCCCGAAAGGTCAACTGTCCCGCAGTTTGCCGCCCTTGATCACAGTCCAGCAAAACGCTCAGATGCTCACGGTCAGCCGTCTCAACGATTCTCGTCCTGCCCGCCAACTGCACGGCCTCTGCCGCACCTTGGTCGCCAACATGGTAGACGGAGTGTCCAAGGGATTTGAGCGGCGGCTGGAATTGGTGGGCGTGGGCTACCGGGCTGCCATCCAAGGCAGCAAGTTGGTTTTGAACGTTGGCTACAGTCACCCTGTGGAGATCCCCTTTCCCCCCGGCATCCAAATTGCCGTTGAGGGAAACAACATCATTGTTGTCTCAGGCACAGATAAAGAACTGGTGGGCAATACTGCCGCCCGCATCCGAGCCGTCCGGCCTCCGGAGCCCTACAAGGGGAAAGGGATCCGTTATCTAGGGGAACAAGTTCGCCGCAAGGCGGGTAAATCCGGGAAAGCGAAGAAGTAAATAGCCCATTGCGAAAGCGGGACGGAGTCCTATGAAAACCAGCCGCAAAATCACCACCCAACGTCGTCATCGACGCATTCGCCGCAAGGTCTTTGGCACTGCCGAGCGGCCTCGCCTGGCCGTGTTTCGCTCCCATCGACACATCTACGCCCAGGTGATCGACGATGTAGCCCAGCATACCTTAACCTCCGCCTCCACCTTGGACACGGAGCTGCGCGAAAAATTCAAAGAAACCGGGACGGCTACTCAAGAAGCGGCTGCCTTGGTGGGCCGCTCAGTTGCCGAACGAGCCTTACAGATGGGCATTTCCCGCGTGGTTTTCGATCGGGGGGGCAAGCTCTATCACGGGCGCGTTCAGGCTTTGGCAGAAGCTGCCCGAGAAGCAGGGTTACAGTTCTAGCTACTGAGGACATAGCACATGGCTGAGCAGAGGGAACGTCGCAGAAGCAAAAAAAACCGCGAAGAGCAACCCACCGAGTGGCAAGAGCGGGTCATCCAGATTCGCCGCGTCACCAAGGTGGTCAAGGGCGGCAAGAAGTTGAGCTTCCGCGCTGTGGTGGTGGTCGGCAACGAGCGGGGCCAAGTCGGGGTTGGCGTGGGCAAAGCCAACGATGTGATCGGAGCAGTGCGCAAGGGAGTTGTGGACGGTAAAAAACACCTGATTGAGGTGCCCCTCACCAAAGGTTTGTCCGTACCCCATCCCATGCAGGGGGCAGGCGGCGGTGCCACTGTCTTGGTCATGCCAGCAGCTCCTGGCACAGGCGTCATTGCAGGGGGGGCAGTCCGCACCGTTCTGGAGCTGGCGGGTGTACGCAACAGCTTGGCCAAGCAACTGGGATCCAGCAACCCCCTCAACAATGCCCGTGCCACCATCGATGCGCTGCGGCGGATGCGTACCTTTAAGCAGGTGGCCCAAGACCGAGACATCGATGTGCGCCGCCTATTGGGCAAGTGATGGACAGGTGATATTGAGCAAGTGAGCTAGAGGTAGACATGCGACTGGAAGACATTCGGCCTCAAGCAGGTTCGACGCGGCGGCGGCGGCGGCTAGGTCGTGGCGTTTCTGCCGGGCAGGGGGCCTCCTGTGGCAAGGGGATGCGGGGGCAAAAGGCCCGCAAGGGGGGTGGTACACGACCCGGCTTTGAAGGGGGCCAGACTCCCCTCTACCGGCGTTTGCCCAAGCTTAAGCATTTCCCCCGCTACACGCGGCGTCTGGAATACACCCTGGTCAACCTGCGCGCCTTGGCGGATCTGCCTGCCGGCAGCGAGGTCAGCCTGGAAAGCCTGATGGAACGAGGGATCGTCACCACCAACGATGGCCCGCTGAAGATCTTGGGAGATGGGGAAGTCAGCGTGCCCCTGACGATCAGGGCGGCGGCTATTACCGCTTCAGCCAAAGCCAAGATCGAGGCAGCCGGAGGTCGGGTGGAAATCTTGGGATCCTAGACCGCCCCTTCCCGCTGCTCTGGCCAGCTTCTGCCGGGTGGCGCTGAGTTGCACTTTTTTGATTTTGCTTTGATTTTGCCGACTGCTCCACCAGCAGCGTAGAGTGGTAGATAGCTAACCTTGCCCTTTGCTCCCGCGAGATTCTCTTCCCTATGGTTGACACACGAGGTTCCGCCCCCTCTGCCCAAGAGACCTTTATGCAGATGGCTATGGCCTCTGGCCTGCGCAGCCGTCTGTTTCTCACCTTGGGCTTGCTGCTGTTGGTCAGACTGGGCATTTACATCCCCATTCCCGGTATCGATCGGGCCCGCTTTGCTGCCGAAGCTGCCAACAGCCCTGTGTTTGGCTTGCTGGATGTCTTCTCCGGCGGGGGGATTTCTGCTTTGGGAATTTTCGCCCTTGGGATCCTGCCCTTCATCAATGCCTCAATTATCATGCAGTTGCTGGTCTCGGCCATTCCAGCCTTGGAGAACCTGCAGAAAAACGAGGGAGAACAGGGGCGGCGGCAGATTTCTCAATACACCCGCTATGTCACCTTGGTTTGGGCCATCATCCAGGGCATTGGCATTTCCTTTTGGGTGCGGGAGTTTGCCAGTACCACCAATGAGTTGGCCTTCATGGCCTCCACCACCCTGGCTCTGGCGGCGGGATCCCTGTTTGTGATGTGGCTGGGAGAGATGATCACGGAGAAAGGGGTGGGAAGTGGCCCTTCGCTCTTGATCTTCGTCAACATTGTTGCCACTCTGCCCCGTGCCCTCGGACAGACTATTAGCCTGGCCCGTGCCGATAGCAGCACCATCGGTGGCATCTTGCTGTTGCTGGCAATCTTTTTGGTCACCATTGTCGGCATTGTCTTTGTCCAAGAAGGCAGCCGCAAGATCCCTATCGTCTACGCCAAGCGCCAGGTGGGCAACAAGCTGTTCCGCGAGCAGAAAAGCTATCTGCCCCTGAGGCTAAACCAAGGGGGGGTGATGCCGATCATCTTTGCCTACTCGGTGATGTCCCTGCCTCTGGCCCTGGCCCAGTACACCCAAAACCTGACTTTGGTGCAAGTGGCCAACTTCCTATCCCCCACCTCCTGGTTCTACATTCCTTTTTATTTCGTGCTGATCCTCTTCTTCAGCTACTTCTACGCCTCTTTGCTCATCAACCCGGTGGATCTGGCTCAAAACTTGAAGAAGATGGGGGCCAGCATTCCAGGGGTACGCCCGGGCAAGGCCACTGCCGAGTATGTCGAAGGGATCCTCAACCGCCTGACGCTGCTGGGGGCTTTGTTCCTGTGCGCGGTGGCCATCATCCCGACGACGGTGGAACGGGCAACCGGCATCACCACTTTCCAAGGTTTGGGGGCGACCTCGCTACTGATTTTGGTGGGGGTGGCGATCGAGACCTCCAAGCAGATCCAGACTTATGTCATCTCACAACGCTACGAAGGGATGGTCAAACAGTAGTGCCGAGGTTGATCTTTCTGGGGCCGCCGGGGGCGGGCAAAGGTACACAGGCGGAGCGGCTGGCGGCCATCTACCACACGCCCAAAATTTCCACAGGCGATCTGTTGCGGGCCGAGGTGAAAGCCCAAACGCCCCTGGGGTGCCAGGCCAAGGTTTACATGGATGCGGGAGAGCTGGTGCCTGACGAGGTGCTGATCGGAATGGTGAAGGGGCAGTTGCAGCAATCTCCAGAGCAGGGCTGGATCCTAGATGGATTTCCTCGCACCTTAGCCCAGGCAGAGGCCTTGGAAGAGCTGCTGCAAGAGCTGGGCCAAGATTATGACTACGTCCTCAACTTGGAGGTGCCGGATGAGGTGGTGGTGGCCCGGCTGCTGGCCCGGGGCAAGGAACAGGGGCGCAGCGATGATGCGGATCGGTCGGTGATTCTCAAGCGTCTGGAGGTCTATCGGCAGCAGACGGCTCCCCTGATCGATTTTTATGAGGCCAAGGGGCGCTTGCAACGGGTCAACGGCAACCAGCCGATGGAATCCGTACAGGAACATCTGCAGGCTCTTTTGGAAGGCTTTAGGAGGACGGCGTGATCAGAGCAGGAGCTGGAAATCCCTCCCAGCGGCGGGGCATGCAGCTTATTGAGATCAAATCTCGCCGCGAAGTGGAGAAAATGCGGCGGGCCGGTCGGGTGGTGGCCCAAGTATTGCAGGAGATCGCGGAGCGCCTAGAGCCGGGCTGGACTACGGCAGATATCGATACCTATGCTGAGAGACGGGTGGCCCAACTCAATGCTTTGCCCAGTTTCAAGGGCTACTACGGCTTTCCCGCCTGCGTTTGTGTCAGTGTCAACCATGAGGTGGTGCACGGGATCCCCAGTCCCCGTAAAGTGGTGCAGCCGGGAGATGTGGTCAAAGTGGATTTTGGTGCCATCGTCGAGGGCTGGCATGCGGATTCCTGTATCACCATCGGCCTGGAACCCCTGAGCGACGCAGCTCGGGATCTGATCGATACAGCGGCCAAGGCCCTGCAGACGGGCATCGACCACGTGCGCCACGGCGTTTGGCTTCAGGATGTCTCAGGCGCCATTGAAGATTACATCGAGGGGCGGGGCTACTCGGTGGTGAAGCAGTATGTCGGTCACGGGGTGGGGCGCAACCTGCACGAGGAGCCGCAGTTTCCCAACTATCGCACCCGCGATCTGCCCAATCCCAAGCTGCGCTCCGGCATGACAGTGGCCATTGAGCCGATGGTGAATGCGGGGGGAGAGGCAACCCGAGTGTTGCCAGACCAATGGACGGTGGTCACAGTAGATGGCTCTTGGTCAGCTCAGTTTGAGCACACGGTCTTGGTCACCGAGTCTGGAGCAGAAATTTTGACCGATCGCACGCCTTTTCAGTCCTAAGGGATCCCCTGATGAAGGACTGCAACGGTTAGGATAGAAGAGATGGAGTATATTTTCATTTCTTAACAGCGCGTGTCGTCGCGGCTGTGGATTGTTCTGTTGTTTGTTATGTCGTTTTTGGGAGGGCTCATTGTCTAAGGAAGATGCCATTGAAATGGAGGGGGTTGTTACCGAATCCCTGCCCAACGCCATGTTCCGAGTGGATCTGGACAACGGCTTCAACGTGCTCGCTCATATCTCCGGCAAAATTCGCCGCAACTACATCAAGATCTTGCCCGGCGACCGGGTCAAGGTGGAGCTGAGCCCCTATGACCTCAACAAAGGGCGCATCACCTACCGCCTTAAGAAAAAGTAGGTTCCCTAGCTAGGCTGCTGAGGATGAAAGAGCTGAGCCAAGTTCTCAAGATCGGGCTCTGGACTACTGTCGGCGGCTTGGGTGCTCTAGCCGTTTTCAACGCTTGGATCTCTTCCCAAACTCAGCCTCTGCAGAGCCTGCTGCCGGGAGAGGAAAGGCATCACTTCTGGCGCGGCCATCGCCTGTTTTACAAGGTCATGGGATCCGGCCAGCCGTTGTTGTTGCACGGCATTGGGGCAGGCTCCTCCAGCTATGAGTTTCGTGCCATTATGGCGGAGCTGGGGCAGCACCATCAAGTCTATGCTCTGGATTTGTTGGGGTGGGGCAACTCAGAACGTCCAGATTTGAAGTACACCGGCAGCCTCTATGCCGAGATGATCGGGGATTTTGTCCAGCAGGTGATCGGGCGACCGTGTCACGTCATTGCCAATTCCCTCTCGGCAGGGTTTGTGCTGCGCTCGGCCCGCCTACAGCCCCACCATTGGCAGAAGCTGCTGCTCATCGCCCCTCTGGGAGACAACAGCCTCATCCCCGATGCCCTTGGGATCCCTTTGGCCCAGATTGCCTATGGATTTCTCAGCCTGCCCGTTTTGGGGTTGGCTTTCTACAACGGCATCACCGCCCCCTGGAGTGTACGCTTGTTTACAGAGCAGAGCTTGTTCTGATACATTTACGCTGAACACTGCTGAACATCACTGTTCAACTATGCAGCGATAGCATTCTGTTTGTTTCCATTCGCGTTAGCGGGACGGAGTCCAAACAGAATGGCGGTATCCCGCAAAGCTTTGAGTAGAATACCCAAAGCGCAGTTTCCGTGTCGTCTTACTACCAATTTTCTGCTTTGCTTTGGCTACCATGTTGGCAGACTCGAAAGTAAACAGAAAGATCAACTGGTAGTAATCCGTACTGAACATATTATACATTATTTTCAGTATAGTTGAGCTTATTATTGACTAGAGTCATGCTCCCCCAGCTACGCCCTGGATGAGGCGGTGGTGGACTACTATTACCGGGCAGCTCACCAAGCGGGGGCTCAATTTGCCCCCCGTTCTTTTCTCACCGGCAAGCTCAACTTGCCCATCGAAGACGACTTTCGCGTGGTGACCAAGCCCATGGTTCTGGTCTGGGGAGAACAGAACCGCCTCACCGGCCCAGAACAGGCAGAGCGATATCGCACCTTGCGCCCGGAGGTGCCGATATACCGGTTGCCAGGGGCTGCTTTTCCGCACATTGAAGCGCCGCAGACCTTTTTGTCGGTGGCTTTGCGCTTCTTGGCCGAAGCCGATCCTGCCCTGCCGGGATAGACAGATGGGGGATCCCTTCACCCCTTGGAAGAAAACAGCTGGGGATTGACGCAAGAAGCAGCCCTGACATCAGGGGGAACGACCGTACTCTCGGCTGACGCGACCACCCCCAGCCACTTCCCTGAGGGGAAAGGGGAGTTGATACAAGCCCGGCAACTTAAGTGGGCTCCCCGGCCTTATCTTCCCAGGGATCACCATCCACAGGAGTGGAGCTGGAAGGAGGAGGGGCAGGCTCAGAAGGAGGGGCCTCTTCTTTGGCATACTCCTGTTCCCAAGCCGGTTGTTCGGGGGCGGGTGCGGGCTCAGGCGGGCGTGGACGCACAGGCTGCGGCTCAGGTTCAGGCTCTTCTTCTGCGTAAACGTCTTCTTCTTCGGCTTCGTATTCCTCGTCGTATTCTTCTTCGTAATCTTCCTCGACGGCGGAACTCTCGACAGCACTGGGCAGGGCAGGAGCAGGGCTAACTCCGGCTTCCCAAGGGGGCTTGCCGATTCCCAGGGTTTCCAAAATCCCCTTGGCCAGTTGGGTTAGGCGGGTCTCAGCGCCATCGGCAACAATAAGGCGATCCCCGCCCACAGAGACAATCTCGTCAGTGGAGAGCAGATAGGTGCTGAGGATGAAGCCGGGTAAAAAGGTGAGGCCGAGGTTGGAGAGCACCAAACCCGTGATGATGCCGGAGACGGAGTTGAACTCAAAATCTTTAACTTTGCCAAGGCGGATCCCTTCTTCGGTTACCACCTCGCTGCCAACCACGCGACTCAGGCCCTCCAAATCCAAGTTATCGAAAACTTCTTCGCTGGGGACAAGAACTGCATCCTGACCCAACGCTGTTACTTGCCGCAGCTCCATCAAACGGGGGGATCCGGCAAGGGCTTTTTCCAGCACCCCCAGCACCAGAACCTGCTTGGCTTCCAGATCCGCCCAAACTTCGCTGACTACCCCAAGCCGGGCTGCGTTGCCCTGGCTGATCACCTGCGTTCCCAGAACCTGTGACCGCCGACGAACCTCTGATCGCACCAGCGCAACAGATCCTTTCCCAGTCGTCATGATGGTTTCCCCGTCGTAAGTCAAAACGTTCCCGTTGTTGGGCTGCGTGTCTGACACAGTTCGCCAGAATTAAGTAAGTTAATAGTACCACTGCCTGTCTCCTCCCTCGCGGGCTGCCCAGGTGGGATCCCGGCCAATCTGCCTGCTCCAGGCCAGAAACTGCTCTGCCATCGCGCCCAGGGAATAGTGCTCTTCTGCCCGTTGCCGACAGCGGCTCCTGTCGATGTGATCTAGGCGCTCTACAGCCTCTGCCAAAGCTGCCACGTTGTCCGGCTCGACGATCCAGCCGGTTTCTCCATCGCTGACAATTTCCGCGGGCCCACCCCGGCGGTAGGTAATCACCGGCACGCCACAGGCCAAAGCTTCCACCGCCACCAAGCCAAAGGCCTCCACCCACTTGGGGGTCATGATCAAGGCTGAGCATTGCCCCAAGATCCGCTGCATTTGCGGGGTGGGCAAAAACCCTCGGTAATCCAATTGGGCATGCGGGTACTGCTCTTGGATCTGCTGCCAGTAGCCTGGCTCTTGCAGGTGGCCTAGGATCACCACCGGCCTTCCCGTCTTCTCGGCTAGGGCAGCACAGTCTTCCAGGCCCTTTTCGGAGGCAATGCGCCCAATCCAACACAGGGATCCATTCCCTTGGGGCACAAAGTCGTAGAGGCGCAGATCCACCCCGCAGGGCAGATAGACAAAGGGATCCCGACCTGCCGCCATCTCGGCTCGGGCAAAGGCAAAGGTCTGGGCTTGCGCCCGCGAATGCACCGCCAGCCGACCAGGGTAGCGATGGGCAATGTGCTCTAGAGCCTGATCGACGGCATCGCTGAGGGATCCCATGCTAACAATGTGGGCCACCGGGGTGCGGAAAAAATCCGTCAAATAAAACGAGAGCCAATCGTAGCTCCAGTTCACGATTAGATCGAACTGATCTTGCAGGTGGGCAGCCCGCTGCCACAGGTTGGCCAGCAGAGAGGGGGTGTGGATCAGAACCGGCTGATCGCGGCGCTGGGTTTGCGCATAGGCCGGGGGAAGGCCCGCCACCGGCTCGATCACCTCCTCCGGCAACTCCGCCATTCGGGATCCCACAGGGGCCAACACCCGCACTTGGGATCCCATCTGGAGTAAGACACGCGTCAGGTTGGCAAGATTGAGCTCCACCCCACCACCGGCCCCGGATCCCAGAGGTCCAACAGGGGTGGAGAGGAACAGATAGCGGTAGGGACGAGCCATAGGGAGAGCCTCGGTAGCTCAGCCCATTGTCTTCTCAATCCGGATACCCGACTCCTTTTGCCTGGCCTCAAAGCCCACAGCCTGCCCAGAACTTTATGAGGCTTTGGCTACAAAAATTTCTCCCTTCTCCACCTTGACCTTGTAGATGGCCAGGTCTGCCTTGGCCGGGCCACGGGTACGGCTGCCATCGGCAGCAAAAGCCGAGCCATGACAGGGGCAGACAAAGTTCTCCCCCCGCCAGTTCACATCACACCCCGCATGGGGACAGGCGGCATCCAAAGCCAGCAGAGAATCTTCTTTTTGCGGATCCCCGACCAGCCAGAGGGTGGCGGTGTTTTTCCCAAAGGCGTTTTCCACCTTGAAGGGGCCATCTTTGAGATCGGCCAGAGTGGCAACTTTCACAAACTCCGGCTCAGAAGCCTTAGAGCCAGAAGCAGTTCCCTGGGCCAGGGCAAAACGGCGCCGGGCAAACCCAGGTAACCAACCCACCAACGAGCCCAAACCAAGAGCCAGCCAGCGAAGAAAACCGCGACGATTGTTGTACATGGCTATGTGTCCTTGGAGGTGTGCGAAATGTAGGTCATGAGCCAGCAAAAGACCGGCCCCTTCAGAAGGGATCCCGGTACAAATGCTGCCCTTAACATTTTGTTACACCGGAACAGTTTCGGCCAGGGCCAAGCCGCACTTTTTCCGGCTAGAGTACGCAGCAGCAGGCATCTTGGTTGCTTCATTGATTTGGCCGATGGGATGGGATCCCTTTCGGCTGTTGTACGCCTGGAGCCTAGGGTCGGGAGGTAAACAGCTCAGCAACCGTGCAGACAAAGCCGGGCAACAGGGGAGAAGACAACGCATCCTGAGCCAACAGCGTTTCTACCAAGACCAACTGGGCCTGTTGTCTGCGATACACCCCTACTCTCTGAGCCAGCCGATCGACGATCCAGTACTCTTGCACCCCATGCACAGAGTAGAGTTTCCGTTTTGCCAAGCGGTCTCGATCCTTATGAACTTTTCCAGGTGATAGGACTTCAACCACCAGCTCAGGGGCACCCCGAAAATGTCCTGCTTCATCTTGAATCTGTGATAGCCGCTCATAACTAACCCAAACAACATCGGGAGACACATTATCAAATTCGGAAAAGAGGATCCCTGGCATGATTGAGGGTTCTCCCAATCCTGTTTCTAGCGACCACCGATGCAGTGCGGAGAACAAACACCCGATAATGTGCTGATGTTTGTGATGAGGAGAGCGAGTCACCAGCAGTTCTCCGTCGATGATCTCGTAGCGGATCCATTCATTCTCTGGAAGAGCCTCGATATCCCGAGTGGTCCAGCGTACTTCTGTAGCAGTCATTAGCTATCCCTATAGCAATAAATGGTGCTATGCCCAGGGCACCCTGCTGCTGTACCTACGACACTGGGCCGACACCTGCAGCGCTGTCGCAACAGCGGGAACCGCACTTGGCGTAGCCAAATCTTAGCCCAGGATCCCGTTCACAGAAGCGGGACGGAGTCCTCCCTCTCTGGCCACGACGGCTCAATGGATAGAGGTTCTCTAGAGCTGGACTATTGGCTGCGCTATCGTGTGGGGCTAGTTGGGATAGATGCGCAAGCGGCGGTTGGGCTCTTCCCCAAAGCTTTGAGCCCGCAGGTGATAATGTTCCACCAACTGGTGTTGGAGCTTGCGGATCAGAGGCGAACGGGGCAAAAGTTCCACCGGCTGAGACTTGGGAATGACAATTTGCTCCACCGCCAGGCGGGCTTCTTCCAGAGCTTCGGTTTCATCACCTGAGCTGGCGCGAATGAACAGCTCCAGGTCGGAATCGGATCCCTCTTCGCTTTCAATGTTGAGAATATGGCGCAGGGCGCGAGCCAGGGCAATCAGAGTATTGGCCTTGACGGTGTGAATCGGGATCTGGCGGGAGTGGGCCATCTGCTGGATCTTGGAACGGCTACGCACTTGGGATCGCAAGGCCAAGACAATGTCTGCCTCGTCTAGATCTTTGGTGACATCCGCCGGCAGTTTCAGGGTTTGGATCACCTGCTCCAGGTAGAAGCGGCTCACTCCGTAGGGGTAGATCATCAGCGGCCCATCCGGATTCTGCTGCCGTCCTGTCGGGGCTAGGGCGGATCCCTCCCAGTCCAAATCTTCTTCTTCGTCAGAGCCGGATTCTACTCTGGATTCGGCCACCACCTGAGCGGCAGGACGGGATCCCGCCGGCGTTAGCGGGACGGAGTCCTCTCGCCTCTCCAGGAGCAAACCCGATTCTCCTTGCTGCTGCGAGCGACTTTCAAGCGGCTCTGAAGGCAGAGCTTCCATCCGTCCAGAGCGTTGCCATCCTCCCCGCTCCCGTGCTGCGGAGATTGTGCTGCCGGCAGGGGGCCATTGGGGGCCAGATAGAGCCGGGCGCCCGTTTGCGCCAGCGGTGCTCCGCACTATCACCACCTGGCCGTGTTCGTCTAAACTGCGGGTTTGGGTCAGGGGCTCGCGGTTGCGCAAGAGGCGATCCACAGTGGCGGCCACATCTTCGTGGATGACCCAGCGGGATCGCTCCAGCATCTCTATGGCAATCTCAAACGTGGGGGGGGCTTTGCGCTCCAACACACTCTTTTGAGAGCCGCGCCGCCGCGCCTCTTCATCTCCCAGGGTGACGGATTGGATCCCGCCCACCAAGTCGGAGAGGGTGGGATTTTTGATCAGGTTGTCGATGCGGTTGCCATGGGCGGTGGCCACCAGTTGTACCCCCCGCTCGGCAATGGTACGAGAGGCCAAAGCTTCCAGTTCAGTGCCGATCTCGTCGATAACTACCACTTCGGGCATGTGGTTTTCCACTGCCTCGATCATCACCTTGTGCTGCAGCTCTGGGCTGGCCACCTGCATCCGTCTGGCCCGGCCAATGCCCGGGTGGGGCACATCGCCATCGCCGGCAATCTCGTTGGAAGTGTCGATAATAACCACTCGTTTGCCCAGCTCATCGGCCAGCACACGGGCAATCTCCCGCAAGGCCGTGGTTTTACCCACCCCCGGTCGGCCCAGCAACAGCATGGAGCGCCCCTGTTCCACCAAGTCGCGGATCATGCTGATCACGCCGATAACGCAGCGACCCACCCGACAGGTGAGGCCGATGATCGTGCCTTGGCGGTTGCGGATGGCACTGATCCGGTGCAGGGTAGAGGCAATGCCTGCGCGGTTGTCACTGCTGAACTCTCCAACCCGGCTGATCACCTGATCCAAGTCGGCCCGGGTGATCACGTCTTCTGAAAGGTAATCGGCAAAGCCGGGGAAGCGGGCTTCGGGGCGGCGACCCAAATCCAGCACCACCTCCACCAATCGATCCAAGTGGGGATGCTGTTCTAGGCGCTCACGAATCGGAGCAGGCAGGATATCCAAAAGCTTACTCAGGTCGTCGCTGTATTGAACCTGGCCGGGAAAGCCGGTACGTTCACGTAAGCGGTGCGGAGCACTTTCCGGATCCATCGACGGACTTGGGGTTGAGGGCTGTACGGGGAAACTCATGGCTGAGCAACGTCGTTAAACGCAGGAAAAACAGGTTTGCCTAAAAGCAACGGATCGCCGCTTTACTTGCTGCACCAACTGCTTGGCCAACGGGATCCCTGCCACCAATCCGGGATTCCATCCTGACTCCGATGAGCTGTGGGCTGGCCCTTCCAGATAGGCTGACACCAACTGTCGCGCATAGCTGCCGAAGGCTACCCCCGCCACCGGCCACCGGGGATCCAACAGCGGCAGCGTTTGGGCATTGGTTCCTCCCGCCAATTGCACATAGCCGGGCAGGCCCATGTTCAGCACCTTCTCGGCCAACTTTAGGGCAGCTTTGCCGGTGCCAGCTCCAATATCCCCACTCATAGGCCGGCCATCCACCTGCCAGATCAACACCTCCGGCAAGGGATCCATGAGGGCCAGCAAATCCCTCAAGTAAGCCTCTAGGCCTGGGCCATCGTTAAAGCTAATCGAGATGGCCTGGAGCTGAGGTAGCCAGGGCTTCAGGGATCCCCACAATTGCTCGAATGACCTCTGGCGACCAATGCAGGTGTGGATCTCCACCGCCTGAATGCCCAGCTCGACCAAAGGCGGCAAGACTTCTGACAGAGCCACTTGGTAGCCGAAGGTAGCAATGCGCCGGTGGGGGCAAACCGGCTCGCAGCGCCCACAGCCGTAGCACAGCTCTGTCTGGATGTGGACTTGAGCAGGAAGGGCTGCCTGTGTCAAGGCATGGGGAGGACAGACTGCCAAACAAGGCTGAGGACAGTCGGCAGGACAAACAGGAGCCGTCAGCACCGCCTTGCGGAAATGCACGTCTTCGCCGTCATTGACGCTGACCATCAACCAAGGGAACCCCGCCTGGGGATCTTCGGCTTGTGCCCGTTGGATCCCTTCTTGAGCGGCCCGCACAATGGCCGGATCGGCAGCGACATCAATGCAATCTGCCCCGGCCAGCGTGTAAAGGAAAGCCAGCTCCCGAACCGAGGGCAAGTGGTGGAAACTTGCACCGCAGATCAACTTAAACCAGGTACCCTGTTGCAGCGAGGCGGTTGGCAAGGTCACAGGCACGAGAAACCGCTAGCAGGATGGGGATCTGAGCCGCAGGCCATCTACTTGAGATGGTAGCAAAGAAATTTCCAGGATCCTGAAGAGAGCATGACTCTAGTCAATAATAAGCTCAACTATACTGAAAATAATGTATAATATGTTCAGTACGGATTACTACCAGTTGATCTTTCTGTTT